>JAILFA010000144.1 GCA_024687125.1 Lachnospiraceae bacterium | reverse complement strand
TTTTTCCAGGTGACACATTTTGGGTACTGGATCAAGAAGACGATCGGTTCACTTTTTGACCGCAAGGTGCTGGGACATACCGGAGAGCATGCGTCGATCTCCCAGTTTCAGGCGCTGTGCACGGCACTGGCGGCGACGGTCGGTGTCGGCAATATCGCGGGCGTTTCGGCGGCCATCCTGACGGGCGGCCCGGGAGCGGTCTTCTGGATGTGGATCGCGGCGTTCTTCGGGATGATGACCAACTACTCCGAAAACGTGCTGGGCATCTACTTTCGCCGCAGAAATCATAACGGCGAGTGGTCGGGCGGCGCGATGTACTATCTGCAGGACGGTCTGGGAGGTTATAAGGGTATGAAAAAGGTCGGCCGCGTGCTGGCTGTGATCTTTGCGGTCTGTGCGGCAATCGCAGCCTTTGGTATCGGCAACATGGGCCAGGTCAACAAGATCGTTATGAACATCACCACCGCGTTTGATATCAGACCTCTTTCCGAAAACGTCCTCTACACCCTGGGCGGGACGGATGTGACGCTCTACATGCTGCTCGTCGGCATTGCGCTCATGGTGCTGGTCGGTGTCATCGTGCTCGGCGGTCTGCAGCGGATCGCCAGTGTGGCGGAAAAGATCATTCCCTTCATGGTCATCATGTATCTGGGCGGTTCGATCGTGATCATCGTCGCCAATGCCGCGCACATCGGCTCGGCGTTTTCCCATATCTTCAGCATGGCGTTCACGCAGCAGGCAGCCTGGGGCGGTGCCACGGGCGTTGCCTTCAAGACGATCATCACGCAGGGCTGCAAGCGCGGTGTCTTTTCCAACGAAGCGGGTCTTGGCTCCTCGGTCATGGTACACTCCAACTCCAACGTGCGTGAGCCCGTGAAGCAGGGAATCTGGGGCATCTTCGAGGTGTTCATGGACACGATCATCGTCTGCACGATGACAGCGCTCGTGATCTTGACCTCCGGTGTGGTGGACCTGAATACCGGTATTGCGGTCACGGACAGCGACGCGACGCTGGTCGCCGAGGCGTTCAACACGATCTTCAAGGTCAGCGATGTGGAATACGGCAGAAGCTTTGTGGCGATCGCGATCCTGCTGTTTGCTTTTACCACGGTGCTCGGCTGGTCGCACTACGGCGCCAAGGCCGTGGAGTACCTGGCCGGGAAAAAGGCACCGACCGTCACAAAGATCTACAAGATCCTCTTTGTCCTGATGATCCTGTCCGGCGCGCTGATGACTTCGTCGATCGCGTGGGACATTTCCGATACGTTTAACGGCCTGATGATGATCCCGAACCTGATCGGCGTCATTGCGATGAGCCCGCTCGTGATGAAGATCACGAGAAACTATGTAAAAAGACGCCTGCACGGCGAAACAGTTGAGCCGCTGCTTTCCTATGACCCTGTCATTCAGGCGGAGAACGCCAGAGCGATCGCTGAGACAGGGGAGGACTGAGCAGCCGGGGAGTGACCGGAATGCTCGAAGCAGGTTCAGAAAAAGATAAAGAAGTTCATGAGTGAACGGATCAACGAACGCTATATCGCTGAGTTCTTCGGCATCGAAAACAGCGAGGAGGGGGCGGCGGAGCTCGCTGAGATCACGGCGCGCCTGACGCGGATGGTCTTCAAGAACAACGTCGATATCTGTACGGTCGACGGTGATCCCGACGGCATGTTCTTTATCGAATCCGGCTCCGCTCTGGTGCTCGACCGCGACGGGAAGCAGCTCAATGTCCTGCATGTGGGACAGTACTTCGGCGAGTACGCCGTACTGTCGGGGCAGAAGCGGCTTTCCACAGTGCGCTCACTCGGTCGTACCGTCGTCTACAAGATGGAAAGTGCGGACCTGCAGGGCTTTTTATCCCGCCATCCGGAAATCTACGGGGAGTTCATGAAGCGCGTCTATGCGCAGGTTTCCCGCAAGCACAGTCAGATCCTGGCCCTCACGAACACCCGGCGCGGGATCCTGACGCATCCGTCGAACGAGCTCCCTCTGTCCGCCCGTCAGCTCCTCATTCAGTACGGGACGCTGTTTCTGATCTATGTCGCCGCCGTACTCTGGGCGCCGGCAGAGACCTCCGCACCGGTCTTTCTTTTTCCGCTCGCTGTCATGCTGCTCCATGTGCTCATCACCAAGCGCACACTGGAATCGCTCGTGGTCTCCGGGATCCTGGCCGCGATCCTCGTTTACCGGACCGGCATCTTTACCGGCTACGCCGATTCCCTGATCGATACGATCGGTCAGCGCGACAACGTGTTCACGATCCTCGTCATGGCGCTGATGGGCGGGATGATCAACCTCATCGTCTACTCGGGCGGTGTCACCGCGTTTGAAAAGACGGCCGCGAGGTTCAGTCGGACGCCGCGCGGGATCTTTCTGACATCGCTCGGTATCATGGCGGTCACGTCGATCGATGATAACCTGAACATGCTGACCGGTTCCTACGCGTCCTACAAGCCGGCGAAGGACAAGGGCGTCGTGCGTGAAAAGCTGGCTCTTTTCTATACACTGCTCCCTACGGTTCTGAGTTCCTTTTTCCCGCTGTCCCTGTGGGCGATCTTTGTCACCGGCATCCTGTCCTCGACGCTCCGCATCAACGCAACGCCCCTGTTCGTTGCGTCGATCCCGTTCAATTTCTTTTCCCTGATCACGCTGGCGGCGATGATCCTCCTGGCGCTGGGGCGTCTTCCGATGAACCGGCAGCTCCGGGAGGCCGAGGAACGTTTTGAAAAGACCGGAGCTCTCTGGCCCCGGGGCTCGGAAAAGTATCTGAGCTCCCACGATACTGAGGTCTGGGGGAAAAAGACCAATGTCCTCCTGCCGATCCTCGTAATGGCGGTCGCTTCGCTCGCGATCCGAAGCGTGCTCACAAAGAGCTTTGTGACCGACAGTGCGGTGGGGCTCCTCGTCGCGCTTGCGTTCATGTTCCTCCTGTACTGTTTTCGGGGTGTCATGACGCCGGAACAGTTCATGGAGCATCTTGTGGCGGGGATCGCGGAAAGTGCCCTGCCGATCATCCTGTATCTGCTGACGATCAATTTCTCCACGCTGCTCGATATGCTGGGCCTGCATGTGTATCTGGCCGGGATGATCGATATCTTCCGGCAGGCGGCATTTCTCCTGCCAGCGGCAGCCTTTCTGCTGTCGATGCTCCTGACGATCGTGCTCGGCTCCTCCTGGTCCATGTATGCGATCATGTTTCCAATCGTCCTTGGGATTGCGGGACATCTGGGAATCCCGGCGGCGCTCATGACGGGTGCCATCGCGGGTGCCGGGATCGCTGGCGAGAAGAACTGCGCGTTCACCGCAGAGGCCCTCAATGTCGGAACAGCGGTCGGCATCGATCCGAACGCGGTTCGTAAGATCCGCATCTTTTACAGCGCTGTCCTGACAGCGATCACCACGGCTGCCTATCTGATCGCCGGGGTGGTTGTGTAGAGGGGAGTGGCTTGTTTCTGTAGAAGGCATTGGCCTCGCGAGGAGCGCAGGGAGTTTCGCAGGGAGTGCAGGGAGCTTCGCGGGGAGTCTCGCAGGGAGCCAATTCCGCGAAAGCCGTCGTTTTGGCTCTTTCTCTTTAGAAAATCAGGGCTAAAACGAGAGAAAAACTGAAATGCGCCCAAGATTTCAGAGTGCATAAGAAAAATTCGGGCGAAAATGAGGAAAAAACTGAAATGCGCCCAAGATTTCTGAGAGAGTGAGAAAAATCAGGGCGAAAATGGGGAAAACGCCGAAATACGCCCAAGATTTCAGAGAACGTGAGTAAAATATGGGCGAAAACGAGGAAAAAAGCCGAAATACGCCCAAGATTTCAGAGAGCGTGAGAAAAATTTGGGCGAAAACAAAGAATAAGCCAAAATACGCCCGCGCGGATCATGCAGGGAGTATGCAATGCCCGTACGGGCGCTTTCTCTTGATTTTTGAAATAACATGTGATATCATTCATATCCTGAAGCTGCTTATCGTATCAGAGCAGCGAGAAAAGGAGGAGAAAATCATGTGGGTAAGAAGTGACTTAAAGTCAAAGGGGAAGGCGGCGTTCCTGCGCAATTACTGGAAGTGCGTTCTCGTCGCGTTCATTCTTGGGATCCTGACGGCGTCGGCATCCGGATCGGGCTTTTCCAGCGGTGCGAAAAGCACGGGAGACAACATTCAGAACAATCCGGCTTTTGCGGAGCTGAAGCAGACGTTCGAGGAGCTGAAGGCACAGCTCGGCATCGAAGCGGTCATAGGGGTCATCGCTGTTATCGTCGGCGTTCTGGCGCTCATCGCGGTCGTGGCTGTCATTCTCGATGTGCTTGTGTTCAATCCGCTGATCGTCGGATGCTCCGCGTTCTTTGCGAAGAACAGCAAGGAGAATGCGGAACTCGGAGAGCTCAAAGGCGGCTTCGGACCTCGCTGGGGGAACACGGTGCTGACGATGTTCCTGCATGACCTGTTCCTGGCTCTGTGGTTTGCGCTACTGGTCGTACCGGGCTTCATCAAGATGTATTCCTACCGGATGGTCCCGTATCTTCTGGCGAATGAGCCGGAACTCAAGGGGACGGAAGTGATCACGAGATCCCGCGAGATGATGAACGGTCACAAGTGGAACGCTTTCGTGCTGGATCTTTCGTTCATCGGATGGTATATCCTGAGTGCTCTGACGCTTGGTCTGCTTGCGGTCTTCTATGTCGCTCCCTACAAGGCCAGCACCGATGCGGAGCTTTACCATGCGATCAAGGCGGAGTATGAGGGAAGGACCGGGACGATCGCCTGAGGAAAATTCCTGGGAAAACCCATGAGGAAAATTCCTGAGGAAAACCCATGAGGAAAATTTCTGAGGAAAACCCCTGAAACCCGCTCCGGATTTGATGTTCCGGGACAGATAAAGAAAGAGAAAAGCGGCGCTGACTGGTTTGGTCAACGCCGCTTCTTTTGTGAATTGATATGATTGATATGCCATCAGACATTTAATAGCAGATGTTATTAAAATATCTGCTTCATCACTAAGCCTTCATTGCCATGGCTGTCATCACTGCAGCTTTGGTAGCCTTAGCATTCCTCACTCCACCTTCCTGGCCACGCCGCTCTCGATCGCAGCTTTGGCGGCTGCGGCTGCCACGGCATCCCTGACTCTGGGGTCGAAGGCCTTGGGCAGGATGTTCTCG
Source organism: Lachnospiraceae bacterium (assembly GCA_024687125.1). Taxonomy (GTDB): domain Bacteria; phylum Bacillota; class Clostridia; order Lachnospirales; family Lachnospiraceae; genus Butyrivibrio. Next base: position 19,685 of record JAILFA010000144.1, on the reverse strand, counting down.
GCAGAGAGCTCGTCGTCCGGGATGAGGGAAGCGAGCGCACGGGCGGAGGCGATCTTCATCGCGTCATTGATATCGGAGGCCCGCACATCGAGCGCGCCGCGGAAGATGCCCGGGAAGCACAGGACATTGTTCACCTGGTTCGGATAGTCGCTGCGGCCCGTGGAGATAACGGCGGCGCCGGCGGCTTTGGCTTCTTCAGGGAAGATTTCAGGAGTGGGGTTGGCGCAGGCAAACACGATCGGATCCTTAGCCATGCTGCGCACCATGTCCTGGGTGAGTGTGCCGGGGGCGGAGACGCCGATGAAGGCATCCGCGCCCTTGATGACATCGGCGAGGCTTCCTTTTTCTTTGTTAAAGTTGGTGATCCTGGCCATTTCCTGTTTGATCGGGTTCAGGCCGTCGCGGCCTTCATAGATCGCGCCCTGGCGGTCGGTCATGATCACGTTCTTCAGGCCCATCGCCATGAGGAGCTTGATGATCGCGATGCCTGCGGCACCGGCGCCGGAGGTGACGATCTTGATGTCCTCGATCTTTTTCCCGACGACCTTGAGGGCGTTCATGAGGCCCGCCAGCGTGATGACGGCGGTGCCGTGCTGGTCGTCGTGGAAGATCGGGATGTCGCAGCATTCCTTGAGCTTCTTTTCAATCTCAAAGCAGCGGGGCGCGGAGATGTCCTCGAGGTTGATCCCGCCGAAGGAGCCGGCGAGGAGCCGCACTGTGTTCACGATCTCATCGACATCCTTGGAGCGGATGCACAGCGGGATCGCGTCGACATCGCCGAATGCCTTGAAGAGGACGCATTTGCCTTCCATGACGGGCATGCCGGCTTCCGGACCGATATCGCCCAGACCCAGGACGGCGGTTCCGTCGGTCACGACCGCGACCGTGTTCCAGCGGCGTGTCAGATCATAGCTCTTGTTCACATCCTCCTGAATGGCGAGGCATGGCTGGGCGACACCGGGGGTGTAGGCGATGCTGAGCGCTTCCGAGGAATCGACGGCGGCTCTGCATTTGATCTCGAGCTTGCCTTTCCACTCCGCGTGCTTTTCCATTGCGATCTTGCCGTAGTCCATGATAGTCTCCTTTCTTATCCTCAGTTACACTGATACGTCCAATAGATCCCGTAGTTTTCTTTATACTGGTCAAAGTGCGTCGTAAAGGTGAGCGGCGTGCTGACGCCGGTGAGATCGAACTCCGCGGTGCCGGGACGCCGGATCAGGTACTTTTCAATGTTCTCGAGAAACGCTTCGGGGGTAGCCTCTGCCGTGACGGTCAGCACATCGCTCTCCACCGCTTTTTCGGCGGGCACGAGGACCCGTACGCCGTGCCAGGCGGTGCGCATCTTTGTATTTCCCAGGCGTGCCGAAAGGACATACGGTCCGTAGAGGAAGGCGGCGCTCCGCTTGTTGTCGGGGAGCGTGCTCACACGGATCCCCATCGGCAGCCGCAGCGTGATCTCTGTTTCCCTGCTGAGCGCATCCGCGGGAATGACGAGGAAGCCGCCCTCCGTGCGGGCGTCAAAGGCACTGCCGCCGACAGTGAGCACAGGTTCGCCGTTGATCCAGTCGGGGATGCGCAGCCAAAGTTCAGGCAGGGCAGCATCTCCCGCCGCTGCGACCTTGATCCGTATGGTATCCGATTTCAGGAGATCGCTCTCCAGGCTCACGCGGTATCCGCCCGCGTCCAGTTCGGAAGAAAGGTATGTGCAGACAGCCAGGCGACCCGGAGCTTCGAAGAAGATGCCCTCCTGGAGCTTGGTGAAGTTCTCATAGCCGGTGCCTGTGCAGCACCAGAAGTTGTCGTCGAGCGTGTTGAAGACCTTGCGGTAGCCGGTCGCCATCGGCTGGAAATAGGTTGTAAAGCCGGTCTCATGATCCTGGGAAGCCAGGATCGCGTTGAGCAGCGTGCAGGCGGCGTAGTCGGCGTAGGTCTTGTCGCCGGTGGCGGCAAAGAGGCGCCTCGCGAGCTTGAGCATATTGTGGGTGTTGCAGGTCTCGTTGTTGACGTGGGTGCGCTCGGCGTCCAGGACATCGTCCGCGCCGAAGTGCTCGTTTTCACTGTTGCCGCCGGTCACATAGGTGTGCGAGCGGACGACGAGGGCAAAAAAGTCGGCGGCGTATTTCAGATAGGCATCCTCGCCCGGCAGGGTCTCGTAGCGGGAGATGGCGCCCAGGAACTTCGGGATCGTCGTGTTGGCGTGCTTTCCGTCGAGAGCACCGGCGGGCTCCCGCGAGATCTTCTCATAGAGCGGCAGCTCATCAAAGCGGTGCGCCGCGGCAAGGACCCGATCGTTGTCCGCGGGGGAGAGAGCACCGTCCTGCGCGGATGCCTCGCCCTTCGGGCGGGAGCAATCGCGGTTGATCCGCACGAGCTCATAGAGGCAGTCGCCGATCCCGCCGTATTCGATCGAGAGGACCGTGGCATTGACCTCAGGCGTCCAGCCTTCCGTGCGCGCGGCGGCCCACAGGGCAAGACGGTTTGCGATCCGCAGGGCAAGGGGTTTCCCTGCGAGCGCACAGGCGGCGTTCAGTCCCGTCAGGAGCTTGTGGGTCGTGTACCACGGCACCCAGGACTCGGTGAACAGATCGGAGAGTCCTTTTTCCACGTTGGCAAACTGCAGGGCAGGGTCCGTCCGGAATGCCTCGGTGGGCATGATCGCACCGAAGAGGAAGCCTTCATAGGAGGTGCCGGCGATCCTGCACTGGCATTCGTCAAGGCTCTCCAGCAGGTAGCTGATCCTCTCATCCACGGCTTTTCTCTTTTCCGGAGGAAGAGCGGGATTCACCGCGGCCTGCGCAAGAGCGGTGAGATAGTGGCCGAGTGTATGACCACCGATCAGCGAGTTTTCCCACTCGCCGCCGTAGCGTTCCTTATTTTTCATGAACGCGGCGCATTCACTTTTTCCCATCCCGCAGATGACCGCGGCCGTCTCACGAAAGCCCGCCAGGAGCCGGTCGGCGTCGAGCTTTAACATGTTTTCGACATCACGGAGCATTGCTTCGTCACAGTACGGATCCGTCACGCGGACTCTGCTGAGTGCAGCGGCGGACCATGGATTCTTTACATATTTTTCACTCATCGGTCATCCCCCTTTGCTCTGTCCCGATGCCCGGGATGATACTATGATACCTCATATCTGATGAAAAATCACTTTTTACGGCATTTATACGAAGATTTATGATAAAATGACTGTATATTTTCTTAAGACCGTCTCAATGTCAGGAGGACACAGAAATGAACGGAACCAGAACCCCTGAGGATGTGTTTGATTTCAGCGATAATATGGAGGAGTTCCTCGATCTCGAGAAAAAGATCCTGGCGGCCGCGGACACGAAAAAGATCGTCAATTCGCACCGCGAGCAGGCAAAGATCCTGGAAGAACTGGACGGAGTCATCGAGGACATCAGCAATGTATATGATCCGGCAGTTCACGACAGAGAGCCGCTTGAGGAGGTTTTCGCGACAAAGATCGACATCCTCTACGGGATGGCCAGACGTTTCCATCCTCTCTCCGAGTACGGCATCGAGACGATGAAGCGGGCCGTCGCGTGCCGACAGGATTTTGAAGAGCTCGCGGGACCTTTTATCACGAGGATCACGCAGGATAATATAGAACGCTTTGACGACCTGCTTCCGGACGATCTGATCGAGGATATCATCGTCGGAAAGCTTCAGGCGCTGGGGGCGATCCGGAGCCGGGGCAAGGAACTTTTCGGCGTGGGTGCGATCGTCTTTGACATCGACAGCGTCGGGGAGACGGAGCAGGATGCGCAGGAGGTCCTCAGGGTCAGCTGGCTGTATGTCGATGAGGACTGGCGCGAGCGCGGGATCGCGAATTCCCTGGTGGGTGAGCTTGTGAGCTTTATGGCCGAGACGGGCACCGCTGCCATGACTGTGGATTTTTACGCCGATGACAGCGCGGAACTCTACGGCAACCTGTTCTCCGAATGGCACTTCCGCTTCGCCGGCGGCGTGACGCCGGAGCTGGCCTTTACGCTGAGCGATATTTCGGAGCAGAGCGCCTTTGAAAAGTATGAGGATAAGGCGACACCGCTCGTGGAGCTCGCTGACAGAGAGGAAAAACTGCTCGTCCGGGATTTCCTCCTGGGCGATGAGTATCAGGGCTATCTCAACAGGGAGACGCTGCCCGAGGACTACATCGAAACGGAACTGAGCAGTTTCGCTGGGAGCAAGACCAGGCCTGACGGACTGCTGCTCGCGCATCGCTATCCTTCCGGAAAGATCTCCATCGAGTACAACGGCTCCCGCGGGGAGGGCGATGACCGGACCGAGGAGATGCTTGGGGCGCTGGCTTACACCGCCACGCTGAAATATGACAGATCCACAGAGGTGGTCATGAACGAGCGGTATGTCGAGGACGGAGAGCTGCTGGACGAGCTGTTCCGCCGGCAGAAGGGACAATACATGATCGAAGGGATACTCACACCGCCGTTTGAAACCATCGGCGCGGAGGATGTAGCCAGATTTATCGAAGAGAGCACGGAGGATTGATTCATGGGTAACGCAAACGGCAATCTGGAGATCTTTAAGCAGAAAAAGGATCAGACGATCGATACCGGCTATAAGGAGAGGCAGACCATGGAGCCTCTCAGCAGGACCGAGGAGGAAAAGAAGCAGGAGGAGATCCGGCGTGCGAAGAGCCTGAAGAACGCGCCGGGCAAAGTGCAGCTCGGTGAGAAATTTAAAAAGAACTTTGCCGAGGTTCCTGCTAAGGAGCTTAAGGAACAGACCGAGAAGCAGACCGAAAAGAAGTCTGAAAAGCAGACTGAAAAGCAGGCTGCGAAACAAAAGTCTGCCGGGGAAAAGAAGAACAAAAAGGTCAAAGAGGTTCCACAGTACATCGGCCTTGACGAGAAGTTTGCCGTGGTTCAGAAGGACGATGACCGGCGCATGAGAAATCTCCGTGAGGCACTGTCTTTCTATCTGAGGCGCAGGGGTACAAAATTCGAAACAGAGTATCGCAACCGCCTGATCAAGGCGTGCAACAGCTATACGTTTCTGCGGTTTTCCGGTACGACAGCCATAAAAGAGGTCAGAGAGCTCCGCACTAAGCTTCAGGAGGAACGTCAGAACAATATCAAGCAGAGTGATGTGAAGATGATCGTCAGTACCGATGCAGACGGCGTGTATGATCCCATTCATGGCGGACTGAACTGGTATCAGGCGGGCGGTGCGATCCTGGCCGGCGGCGCGCGCTTTCTTGTGGAAAATCCCATCAGATTAGGTCTGAATGCTGTTGTATTCCCGTTCTGGGCAGTCAATGAGGGGATCAGGAAGATCCAGATCAAGCGCGGCAAACAGCCGAACCGCCATATTAAAATGCCTGGTATCTATGGCCCCAAGGAATATGCGAGACGGACGGTCCGCCGGTGCAGAGGATATCATAACCATGCGCAGGGTGGCGGAGACGGTACTTTAGCGGGACGGTTCCTTACGGATTATAAAAATGATAAGGATATAATCCAGCGTGCAATGAATGATGTGTATTATACCGAGAATGCCTATCTGAATGACAGTGACCTTGACTTCGATACGAGCACGAACTTGAATTTGACCGTGAAGAAAACTGCCACGGCCGACTCCGGAAATTCGACGGAGAATATCCTGAAAGAGATCAAGGAGGAGGACGAAAAGAAGGAAGAGGAGAAACCGGAAGAGAAGATCGTAGAAGAGAAGAAGCCGGAAGAGAAGATCGCAGAAGAAAAGAAACTGGAAGAAAAGATAGTAGAAGAGAAAAAGCCGGAAGAGAAGGCTGTAGAAAAGAGGGTCCTCAGCCCCATTGAAAAGGATCGGATTTCCTACATGAAGTCGATCATGACCTCGGATCACATCGAGCCCTTGATGGTTGTGGATCAGAACCTTATCCAGGGGCAGGACAGCATCTTCAAAGAGTATTTCATGAACTCCTACCGCGCTCAGCTGCAGGCGGAGCTCAGGGACGTGACCCGACGGAGGCTCTTGAAACAATACAGAGACCGGGGGATCAAAAACGCAAAGATCAATGAGGAAGAGATCAGTCAGATGCTGCCCGAAGAACTGGAGAAACCGACGGGAGAGTCTCTGGCGGTCCTCAATGAGTTTGTCCGGAGGATGGAAAACGGCGCAGATGCAGAGGAACTCAACAAGTATTATGTATCCGAGTCGGAGCGTCTCGAAAAAGAGAAGAGGCCTTTACAGGACCATGTGAAGATCAGACTGGTGGCCATGAAAGAGGCCATGAAACAGGCCTTGTTCGCCACAGAGAGACGCGGCGGGATCATTCAGGGCGGAGAACAGCTGAAACAGCGCAGTAAGAATGTCGTCTATACCGGGAACCTCAAGGATGAAGAGCAGACCTTGCCTCTGTCCTGCTGGGCGTGTTCCGGCACGATGGTGGCAAACAATTATCTCGAGAAACACCCGGAGATCAACAGAAACGGCGCGCCGTACACGCAGGAGCATTTCCTTGAGAATAATCAGTTTGTCATGAGCAAGAAGATGCGTGACATGGCGATGAAGGACGCGGACTACCTGACGGTAGCCAAGCAGGAGATCGAAATAGCAAAGACTATGATCACCGGCTATGAGATGGGCAACCCCTATACGATGGGTGATGTCTTTCTCAAGGACATGTCCGATACGGCGCTTAAGCGCACGATCCTGACCGTTGATCCGGGCAATCCGATGCTGCAGGATGAGGCGGCCAAAAACGCCATCAAGCAGGGCCTGCTGATGAAGGTCCAGGAGGCTCTCGACGCCGCCGGCGGACCGGTTTCCATGCTGATCCCGGGACATTTCATCACGATCACGGGGATCGAGAATGGGCTTATCCAGTATCATGATTCCAAGTCCAAAGAGTATGCGGACCCCAAGGTCAGGGCGAATGTCGACAAGAGCATCCCGAGCAGCGCGATCAAGCAGAGGGCGCCCCTCGATCAGGTCTGGCACCTCCGACCGGACAGTCTTCTTGACATGTGTACGCAGGGCAATGTAGAGATCGTCCACCCCGTGCACCTGACAGATGAATCCCTCGGAAAGGTGAGGCAGGATTTCGGACTCGGTGATGGGAACCAGCCGCTCTACGACGAGCAGGGAAGACTTCTTGTCGCACCGGAGGAAAACGAGTTTAAGGACATCAACTTTGATGACGCCTTCCATAACCTCGGCGAGGAGTTCCTCAAGCCTGTGGAAAACTGCGGCCCACTCGCTTCGATCGGCGGTGTGCGCGAGATGATCTACATGCCCAAGAACCGCAACGCCGAGAGAAATGTGGCGGAGAATCTTCCTAAGGAGGATTACATCCGGGAGATCGAGAATACGGATGTCGACCAGTACAGGCAGACGCTGGCGGCCAAAAAGAAGCAGGAACAGGAGAAGCAGGAACAGGAAAAGAAAGAAGAAGAAAAGAAAGAACAGGAAAAGAAGGAACAGGAGAAGAAAGAGGAAGAGAAGAAGGAACAGGAAAAGAAAGAGGAAGAAAAGAAAGAGGAAGAGAAAAAAGAAGAAGAGAAGAAAGAAGAAGAGAAGAAGGAAGAGGAATTCGAGCTCGAGTTCGAGCCGCCCGTAGAACTGCTCAAGAAGTCAGCGGGCTTCAAGATTCAGTTCAGGACCAAGGAGCAGCTCCTGGCACAGTTCGGCAAGGTCGTCGCGGACGCAAAGGTCCGGATCAGCAAGAAGGTGCAGAGAGAACTGACCACGCACGAAAGGGAAGCAAAGCTCCTGGATAAGAATACGGTGCAGGCCAGGAAGAAAGCAGTCGCCGACACCATTAAGAAGAACAGCTTCGAATACAGATCCCGCGTCATCAAGAGCCGCCGCGCCATTTCCCTGAAGAACAGGGTCGCACTCAGCGCGGTGCTCAGGGAAAACGAGAAAGAGGGTACGAGGCAGGTCAACCGCGTCTTTGATTCCGCGGATGACATCCTGGAGAGTCTCTCCGCCTTTATGACCGCGGATCAGGTCAGTGACAACAAACTTGTCCTTGACTACGCGGATAAGAATAAGAGACAGAATCTCCTGGACAGACTGACCAATGAGATACTCTCCGTGCCCGTGGATCTGAACATCCTCAAGGCCTCTGATTTCGCGGCAAACACAGCCAGGCTCGAAGAACTCTCCGCCAAGGCAAGAGGCTTTGAAAAGCTCATGCTCGCCAATCCCGATTATATTGAGCAGCTCCAGAACAGGGGACAGGGGGAAACGGCTGCCGCAATGCGCGAAAAACTCGGCAAGCTCCTAGCTCTGTCTGACTATTACCGGGCAAGAAAGCTCCTGATGACATCAAATTACTGCATCCTCCGCGAAAACAGTGAGGTCGGTCCGGATGCTCCGGAAAACGCCACCCGTGAGCAGAAAAATGCGGCAGCCATCGTCAGGATGGTCGCGCAGTGCACGGAACGTCTGCAGAGCGGCGGCGTTCAGGATCGTACCGGGGATGATACCGACAGTATCCTGACACGGCTGGAAGCGGAATCCTATCGTGACGCCTATCTCACCGGGAAACCGGATCTGTCGAAGACCTCCGTCAAACAGGCACTTGCCACCAACAAAGAGATCAGAAAGTATCTCAATGCCATCAATCCCCAGAGCGATGATGGCTGGGAGGAAAACGGAGATGAGATCAGGGAGGAGATCACGCTGAATAAAGACTCCTATCCGGAGGCCAAAGAGCTGGAAACAGAGGCGGTCAGGAACTGGAAAGCGGGTGTCAAGGACGGCTCCTTTACCAATAACTCCGTGTTTGCCAGAAACAAGCGTAATACCCATTTCTTCAATCCTCAGCAGCTGAAGCTGGGAAAGATGCTTGTGGATACGCTTGATGTCAACAAGGACGGCGGCAGGGAGTCAGCGATGAAACTGGTCAACCCGAAGACCGGGGAGACCTATGACAGTGTGATCAATATGAACCGTTTAACGCCGTCGCTTCAGATCTCACAGCCTGATATCCTGCCGGAGGAAGAACTGGCTGAGATGTTTGAGGGTCTGCTGATCGGTCACAACAAGGAACTTGATCTGACGAAGGAGGAGGACTGGAACTACGCCAAAACCCGCTGGCTGCAGGCACAGAAAAAGCTGTTCACGCTGTTCTGCAACGTTGCCAAGAGGGCAGACAGCACCTACGGGACGCTGCCCAACGATCTGCCGCTGCCGTGTTTCTTCAATTCTCTCGGGAGCGGCCGCGGGCAGTATGGCAGCAGAATGTTCTTTACGCAGGATCTTTCTCAGACCATCGATGATAAGAGCTGCGTGGTGGACGGACAGAAGATGTCGCCCGCACAGGTCCTGTTAAAAGAGGGCATGATCACCCAGGAAGAGATCGATGAGGCGACGCAGATCAACGGGGATTATTATCAGACTCTTCACTACAACATCACCGGCTATTCCTGCGGAGATCCCGTGATGCTCATCCAGAAGACAGATAAGGACAAGGAGGTGTTCTCGGGTGCTCTGGGTGACATGAAGAATTATTCGATGAATCAAAAGAGGCATAAGTTTGACGGACCGAGCCTTTCCTTCGAAGAAAAGAAAACGGTCTGGCGGGATGCATTTAAAACCGGTGATGAGGCCATGACCGGAGAAAAAGAGTCCTATGGCGTGCTCAAAAGACAGGAGCTGGGACTTCAGGAAGAGAAGAAGGCCGGCGATAGGATCCTTCGGGAGCGGAAAAAGGTGCTTACGGAGATCCAGAAAGCGGAAAATGAGTATATAAGATTAGAATCGGACGTTCTGGCGCAGACGCTTGAGGAGCTGGGGGGCACGGTCCTGGAGGAGACAGTGAGGAAGCTGATCTGCTTCCACCCTGCCTTTACGATAGAAAAGCCGGCTGCAGAGGATAAAGAGGCAAATGATGAGTACACCGCGCTCTTTGCGCAGAAAAAGCAGGAGTATATCACACTTCTGAAGAATTACTGCGGCGTCGGCGTTGCAGAGAATGAAAAGGCCGACAGGAAAAGGGATGCCATGTTCGGTATGTACAAACTGGTTAATTTCCATGGATTCGGAACCGGTGCTACAACAGAGCTCAGACTTATGGCACACAAAAAGGAAGGGGAGACCGTATCCGGTGCCGCTGTTCAAAAGGAAGCAAGGATCCGTATGATCGCTGTGATGTCTGACATCCTTTTTGAGAAGGAGAATGCGGAAACACTGCAGCAATTCAAAGAAACGAGGCACCAGATCCACGCTACCGACTATGAGGTATTCAGAAAACTGAGTATGGACAGCGCTCAGTACCAGGTCATGAAGAAGTTGCTGAACAATGCAGAGTATAAAAAGCTCAAGGACTACGGGAATCCGGAAAAGACGCAGAAGGAGAAGGATCTTGCTTCCCTGCAGCGCATGGCAAATTATCTGTATTTGAAGCATATGTCAAGTTCGGCAGCGGCCGATGCGACTCTGTCTAAGGAGGTCACAGACGAACTCAGGCGTTTCGGCATCAACGTGCATTATGTTCCTGCAGAAGGAATAAAACAGAAGGCCGGAGGCGATCTGAAACCGGTCGACGAAAAAGCGGAAGGCATAAAACGCTTCTGGGGAAGCAAGATCGATACCGCCAAAAAGGCAAAGGCTTCTGACGGGAAAGCGTCTTCCGGCGAGGAGCTGAACTTTGACGGAGAGCTCGAGTTCAAGGACGGAGACTTCATCACAGGCGGCGATGACGGCTTCGGAGACGAGATGGAAAAAGAGCTGGGACGTCTGACCGAGGAACTGGAGGAAAAGAAAGAAGAGAAGCAGGAAGAAGAGAAGAAGACAGAAGAGAAAAAGGAAAAGAAGCCGGAAGAGAAGCAGGAAGAGAAGCCGGAAACGGCCAAGGTCGTCCGCAATTCGGTGGACGAGATGGAAGAAGATCTGGAGCACGTAGAAGTCTTCCTGGATGAGGAGGAAGCGCTCGAAGCACAGAAGAGAGCGGATGAGAAGCTGGCTTCCGAGGGCAGGTATGATGAGATCCAGAGCCAGGTGGTGTTCAAGGGCGATCCGGCGCTCAAGACCTTTACGAAGAGTGTGGTCAAGAAAGGAAAGTTTACGAAGGAGCAGATGACTGCCGCTACGGCATTCATGGGCAAGGTCAGTAAGTGGGGCGCCAACATCACCAAAGAGAACAAGGCGTTCTATGACAGCTGCGGCATCAAAGGGATCGAGGACATGCTCTATGTCGAAGGTACCCCTCTTGGTGCCTATGTAGAAAAGAACTACGGATACGCCGTACCGAAGGCACCTAAGGAAGCCGACAGAAAGATCCTGAGAGCCTATGCGGCCATGATCGTCACGAGACAGAACCATGCGATCACACTCATCAAACCCGAATTAAAGGACGGGAAAGTGGACATGGTGGTCAGGAACCTCGCGGTCAACATGACGGCCCTGGATAACAGCAGGGGCGCGCAGGGCAAGGCACTCAACTATCGAAACGCGGGACAGCAGTTTGAGGATGCCCTCAGGAACAACACCGCGGTAAAGCAAAAGGGCAGAGATGCGGCGAAAGCCTATCGCAAGGCGATCGGAGCGCAGTTTAAGGCTCTGGATGATCTGGACGGACTGACAAACTGGTTCAAGACCAATGAGGGCGGGACCCATGACGATTTCAAAACCTTCCTCAAGGATCTCACGGCATACAGCGGGATGGTTGATACGATCACAAGCTATGTGGATACCATGCGGGTCAACAGGCAGATCGCAAAGAACCTTCTGGATAACTGCGTCAATGTCATCAACAGCGCCAATGCCTATCTCAAAGGCAAGAGCATGAAACTCCCGAGGCACAGGCAGGTGGAGGCCGCGCGCGATGCGATGATGGCGCAGCGCACGAATATCATGAACGCCCTGAAGAAGGGCGGCGGACTTGCCGCCAAAGACGGCATTGTATCGCTTCAGACGCTGCTCCAGGGACAGCCTGCGGTGGTGGAAAAGAAGCAGGAACCGCAGGCAAAACAGAAGGAGCGTCCTGCGTCTGGTCTTGATGAGTGGGTAGTGGTCGACGAGGTCCCTGTGCAGAAGACCGAAAAGAAGACAGAGAAGAAGACCGAAAAGAAGACCGAGAAAAAGACGGCAAAGACGGTCGAAAAGAGCAAACAGCCGGTGGCGCTCCCCGTCAAGATCAACAAGAAAAAGGAGAAGGTACAGCTTCAGGCGCGCGCAAAGGTACAGGGGACGGACAGGGAGACCGCACTTGATGAGGCCTATCAGAAGGAGCTCCGCGCAAACCTGAAGACCAAAAAGATGAACTGGGAACAGGATATGGCGGATCCGCAGCTTGTGGAGAAGGCCAGAAAAGACTGGATCCATGGGAGCAAGGAAAACTATAACATCCGGCTCATCCTAGTCTCGCAGATGAAGGAGATCCTGAAGAAGTATCCGAATACGACGCCCGATGAGGTCGAGGCGACCGTCTGTGAGTATCTGGAACGTCTGGTGGAGAAATCACAGTTCCGGTTCCGGGTACATCCCGAACCGGCCAGACTGATCCTGAACAGCAGATACCACAGCAGCAAGCAGGCCGGCAAATCCAGTAGCTACTCAAGTCTGATCAACAAGCAGTACAGTGCGAACACCAAGAATAAATCGCATGAGAGTATCTCGTTTGGTTCCCTCGGCGGAGATACTGCCAAGGAGCTTGGTGCCTATGGTCATGACAGGGATTTCCTCGCGCAGTACGGCAAAGTATCCTTTAAGCTGAACAAGGCAAAGATGAAGGGCCGCGTCTCCTTTATGGCGGGCAACAGTATGGGATCGAGCAAAAAGGATTATGGTCAGTATCCGGGGACCGGCTTCTATGATATGAAGCACGGACGATCCGCCTATGTCGATCAGGAGAATGGAGAGAGACCGGACGTCTATGGCTGCGGCGAAAATTTCAAGGCGATCTATGAAAGAGCCCGTCAGCTTAAGGCGAACAACTGGGAAGGCATGGGCTCTGCCGAGCAGGAAGCACCGCACACGGTCGTTGACAAGCCGACGCAGATCTATTATGAGGCACACTTCCACGGTCAGGTGGGGGCCGGAGAGATCGATGAGGCGACCATGATCATGTCCAAGAAGGGCGGAGAAGACAGCGACAACTGGGATTTCACCCACGACGGTGAAAAGGATCTCAAGCGGATCGGCAAGGAGATCAGCAAAAACGCGGAGATTCGTGAGATGTACGACTTCGTGAACATCGTCAACGCGCATCCCGAAGAGTACGGCCGTCAGGGCATGGAGGAGCTGAAGCTGACCCTCTGGGATCTGAAGGGCAACATGGTGACGTATGATGAGCTCAAAGCGATCTTCAAGTAGAAAGGCGGCGGAAGATGAAAAAGAAGATAAAAAAGTATGAGATTGAAAACAACGATTACGGACCGAATTATATCCTGCATTTCGAGGATGATACGTACGCCATGGTCAATCTGGAGGTTGAGGAGGTCTACTTCGACGATCCGGCAGACCTCATGCACATGGGGTTCTGGGCGGATGACGACATGGAGCCTGTCTCCAGGGAGACCAGAGCAAAGATCGACGAGATCCTGCAGAAGGGATGAATTTGCAGACAGCTGAAGAAAACAGTTCATCCGTTTGTATATTCTATCAGTCGGAGGCAGTATGGACGAAGACAGAGAAGTATTTGAGATAGGAACAGTCAGTCTGAACAGACCGGGAGGCTATGCCGCGTATATTCCGAAGGATATTGCCGGACAGTTTGCCTCTCCGGCGGCGGGCCTGATCCTCGGGATCGAATTTGAAGGGACGGCATGCGGCGCGCTTACCGGGGATGTCCGCAGAGATCCCGAAGGCGAGATGTTTTTCAGGATCCTGAGCATGTACATCGCACCGGTCTCCCGGAGACTGGGCGCCGGCACGCTTCTCTATAACGCGCTGAAAACAGTCCTTGCGCAGCGCGAGGACGCACCGACAATGATCCTGGCAGATTTTTACGCCGTTGACCGCGGATCGGAGGCACTGTATCAGTTCTTTAAAAAAGCCGGCATGGTGGATGCCGCTCCCGTGGAAGAGGATGAACCGGTCAGGAAAGAATTAAAGCGTTATACGCTTGTGGATACTGTTTAGAATTGATACAATAGGGTATCATCGTTCAATGCTTTCATAAGGTGGTGAAACTATGGGGCAGCCGATACAGGCAAACAAAAAAAAGAGCGCAGTGATCAATGGCGGACCCGTGCATGCGGCTCCCGTCCATGCTGCGCCGGTCGCACCGGTAGGTGCTCATGTCGCAGGACCGCCGGTCGGAGCCGCGGTCCACGCACCGGTCAACGTAGGCGGCGGACCGGTACATCCCGCGGTGCCGGCTGCGGTACCCGCGCAGAAGAGCTGGTGGGAGAGGACCAAGGATGTGCTCTTCAGATCCAAGACCACCAAAGCAATCAATGCCCGGCAGGAAGCGGGTATGGCAAACTTTGTCGAGGATAACCTGACAAAGGCCAGGGTCCGAACGGATACGGATTCAGCGCTTGAATTCATCGGATCCTCAAAAAGGGTATCCCGTTTTTCCGCGAGTCGCAGGGAAGCGTCGTATTATCGACGCAAGGATGTGCAGCTTACGGCTAAATCCATGAGCGACGACGCGAACCCGGCGTATAACTACACGGAAAAACTCCAGCAGAGGGAGGCTGCGGTCCAGGCTTTCAACGCGGATGATTTTGCGGATAACCTCAAGGAGATGTGCGACTGCGGGACCCGCTTCATGGAATTCAAGAACGACGAGAATTTCCTCAAGCACTACAGGGAATCCATGACCCAGCTGATCAAGTTCGCGGGCCTGACCAAGCGGCTGATGACGATGACCAAGGATGATTACAAGACCCTCCGCAACGGTCACAAGAATCTCAAGCTTCCCGATCTGGAGACAGCCAGGCAGCACGCGCTGGATGCCACATACATCAGCGACTGGTATAAGGCGAAGCTGACCGCCATGTCCAACGAAAACCATAAGGTTCTGCTGGACCGGGATGTGGATACTTTGACGGATGAGGCACTCCAGGCCAAGATCAACGACCTCTCAATGCGGCTGGATGACCGGAGCAAGTCCATGCATGATTTCCTCGTGGCGCACCAGGAGATGCGCAAGTATGCAAAGCTCGGCGCGAAGCATGCGGGCAGCAAGGACAGCAAGTGGAGGAGCTGGGGCAATTCCGGGCGCACGAACCATCTGTGGGGGATCAAACTCTTTTCCTTTAAGAAGAGTGAGTATCACCCGAAGTTCGAGGGCGGTATCGTCAAGAACCTGCTGCTTGACCAGGAAAAAGTCTCCACGACGATCATGGAGAAGAAGCAGGATTTCAAGAGTTTTGAGACCGGCGAGGTCTCCGAGGGAAAGACCAAGGAATACAAGGGGATCAAGCAGCTTGGCGTCAAGGCCGAGAAGAATCTTGTCAAGGGCGATATCAACGGCAAGATCGCCAAGGGCAGCTACAAATACCGTAAAGGCGGCTTCACCTTTGGTGCAAACCTCGCTCTGGGCGAAGTGAATGCATCCGGCAAGGTCGGCGGATCCCTGAGCTATGACGCGGAGAAGGGTTTCCAGAAGGAGGGCGGTATCAATGTCACCGCCGGAGCGACCGCAGCCAAGGGCCGCGTCAAGATCGGCTATCAGGGAGAATATCTGGGGATCGGTGCCAAGGTCGTCGGCAAGGCGCTCACGGCAAGCGCGACCGGAGTGGCCGGCTACGGTAAATTCATGTTCAAGGATGACGAAGGCAAGGTGCAGGAGGCCGACGGCTTCGGCGTGATGGCCTCCGCGCAGGCGGCTCTTGCGGAGGGTCAGGCTGAGGGCAGCTTCTCCATCTTCGGCATCAAGATCAGTGTGGGCTTTACAGCACAGTTCGGCGGTGTCGGCGGGACGATCGGTGCCTACGGAACCAACGGCAAGATCGGCTGTTCGTTCGGAGCACTGCTGGGCGCCGGTTTCAAACTGAATGCCTCACTCGACTGGACCGGTTTCCGGAAATGGAGGAAGGCGCGCAAAGAAAAAGCGGAGATGAAAAAGAAGCAGCGTGCTGATATGCTGCATAACCGGATGGGAATCCCGGTCCCGCCGCCTGCTCCTCCCAAGGTCAGGAATGTTAAGGCACCCAAGAAGAAAAAGACCACGACGACCAAGAAAACGACTAAAGTCAAGGGGGCAGGAGGCCCCGGAGCGGGAGGCCCCGGAGCAGGGCCCGGAGCAGGTACCGGAGCAGCAGGCGTTGTTCCACCGGCCGCACCGGGTACCGGACCGGCCGGACCGTAAGGCGGTACACTTTTTCGATAGACAGGTAACCTGATACACAGTAATGAATCAATGAGGAGGTAACGATAATGTATGATGATCTTCTGCCGATTGGCTCTGTAGTGCTTCTGACGGGGGGCGAGGTCAAGCTTATGATCACCGGAAGGCTCGTGACGGACGAGGCGATGAAGGAAATTTATGACTATGTGGGTGTCGTCTATCCGATGGGCATGGCCGCGGATACGGATCAGTATTTCTTTAACCGGGACGCCGTCCAGACAGTCTATCATGTCGGGTATATCGATGATGATGAGCTTGAGTTCCACGATGAAGTCCTCAGCCAGATCGATGAGCTGGAGATCCGGGACGGCAGGATCGTGCCCAAGGGCTACGAGGAATAATTCACACATTTTCTGAGGGACACGGATCTTGGACCCTGTAAAAATCAGCGAGGACAATCTGGAGGAGTACAGCGAACTCCTCCCGCCGGATATCGCCGAGAACATGAGCCGGGACTTTTACCGGGGAGTGGCGCTCGGCGGTTCTGATGCAGGCGCGGCGGCTGTCTGGGAACTTCGTGACGCCGATGGCGAGAGCGCGGATACCACTTCTGAAATGAAGTGGCTGTTTCAGCGCGATGAGGAAAGCGGTCAGGAGCTGCTTAAGTCGTACCGTAAAGCAGCCGCGGAGGAATTTGTCGTTCGTACGTTTTACGAGTTTCCGGCAGATGCTGAAGGCTGTCGGGAGCTGCTGGCGGCCGGCGGTTTTTCCGTAGAAGAAAAAGAAGGACGGGACGTTGTCACTACGATCGGGGAGCTGAACGCTCTCGCGATCGCGAAGGGCAAGGTCCCTTCTCATGTTCAGGGCGTGGGCGAACTGACCATCCGTCAGTACCGCCGCGGGATCATGGACTGTCTGTTTCACGGACACAAGGGAATGCTCCAGGATCTGGCCAAGCTCCCGATGAACTATTTCGATCAGGAGGTTTCGAGCTGCGTGTTCCTGGATGACAAGGTGAACGGTTTCCTGCTGGTTCATGAGATGCCGTCCGGCCCGGTCTTTGTCAATTACATGTGTGCGTTTGAGCCGGAGATGCGTACCAACCTCGCGCTGATGATCCGGCGTTCGATCCAGAAGGCCGCGGAAAAGTACCCTGCGGAGACCGCTGTGATCCTGCGCAGATACAATGAAGCAACGAAGAAGCTGGTTGAAAAGCTGTTTCCGGGCAAAAAGGGCGAGATGGTCATCGCCGGGGAAAGAAAGGAGAGGTGACCGGTATGCTCCCTGATCTTTCAGTCGTATCGCATCTCAATGCAGGGACGGTCATCGTGGATGGCGCGGCCGTTCTGATACTGGTCGGGATGATCATCCATACCAGCCTCTATCGGAGCCGCGGGAGGCTTGACGATAAGCTGTTCTTTGCCATGCTGATCACGGACCTGGTCGCTGCCGTATGCGACGGATGCAATTATCTGCTGGAAAACAGTACGGATCCGCCGGCAGCCCGGCTCATCATGATCGGGGATACCGTCTTTTCCGCGGCATTTGTTTTGTTCAGTCTCCTGTTTGCCCTGTTCGTATATTACCGCGCGCATCATGACAGCGAGCGGATCCGGAAAAACTGGCTTTACTACGCGCTGCCCGCGTTTCTCTCGTTTGCCATGATCCTCGGCAACCTCTTTGCCGGCTATATGTTCTATGTGGATGAAAACACGGTCTATCACTACGGCGACTGGTACGATCTGATCTTTGTCGCACCGGCCCTGTATGGCGTCCTGTGCATCGTGAATATCTGGCGGATCGATAAACGGCTGGTCTTCCTGTTTCTTGTGATGATCGCCATCCGGATCGGCGGGGGCATATTTGCCAGGGGTATTTCCACAACGCCCATTGTCTTTGCCGTCTGGCTCGCGTTCATCCATATCCTGACGATGAACCATCCGTTTTATGGTGAGGAGGAATCGGTATGATCCTGGCAGAAGAGGCTGTCGTATCGGTCTACCTGGAAGTCATGGCCCTGCTGATCATGCTGGGACTGATCCTTCTCTCACGTAGGATCGACCTGCGCAGGAAGCTGGACAGCAGGGTGTTCCTGATCATGTGCCTGTGTGTGGTCGCAGACGGTCTGTGCAGCGCTTTCTGCTACGCAATGCATTATCAGAATTATCCCTGGGGGCCAACGGCCGTTCTGATCGTCAGGACGCTGCAGGAAGCGGCGATCCTCCTGCTGGTCTACCACTGGTCCCTGTTTACGAATCATAAGATCCATCACAGCAGAGAGCACATCGACAGAATCTATCCGTACCTGTTCATCCCGATCAGTGCGTGTATGCTGTTCCTGGTGGTCAACCTGTTCACCGGGATCCTGTTCACGATATCGGCTGACGATCTGTGCGAAGCAACGCCGCTTTATTATGTGATGACTGCGGTCGAGGTCTTCTATTTCCTGCAGGCGGTCGGGATGGTCCTCTACTATCGTCGAAAAGGCGCCAGGCTGCATTTCTTCCATGTGACGCCTGTGATCATCCCTACGGTGATCGGGGCGCTCGTCAACATCCTGACACCGTATTCCGCGGCAGCACTGGGATGTGCGATCGGCCTGATATTCCTGTACTTTTCGATGATCGCCGACTGGCGGTTTGATGATCCGGAGACGGAACAGTACAACAGGGAGTACCTGCTATGCGTCAGGGCACTGGCGCGTGACGGCAGAAGGGACTGCAGGAACATCCTCATCTTTGAGACAGACGCCGATCCGGCGGTACTCGCGGAGCTCCTTACGCATGAGATCCCCAGGGACGGTGATCTCATTCATATGGGAGGCGGCAGGTTCGTGCTGCTCCTGGATCAGGGTGACCGGTCGGCACTGGAACTGCTGGAACTGCTCGTCGCGGAGGCTGTCGACGAGTACAACGAAGCGCATCCTCAGGAAGAGATCAGCCTGAAGACAGAGCATCATATACGTCGTGCGGATGAGAACGTGACTGCGTTTCTGGAAGCAAACACATGATGGAGACGGGTATTCTGGCGGACGGATCCCTCAGTCCGAGGCTGAAAGGGGATATATACTGGAAGAAGCAGAAGCTGATGTTCCGTTCCGAGGCGGGCGGACGCAAAAGCAGAAGCCACAGTGATATCCTGATCGCGGATCTGTTCGTGAAATATGATGAAAAGCGGGCAAACGGTCTGGAAGGCCGGCTGAGCGGTGATGAATTTCTGGAATGGCCGCCCACGGCAACGGGACGGGATGTGTCGCTGAACAACATCTCCGATGTGATGATCGTTCGCGACCGCTTAAGGGAATCGGGAGAGAATGAGCTGCTCTATGTGATCCTGGAAAGGGTCATTGCGCTGTATTTTGAAAAGAACGGCTACGAGGAAGAAACCCGGCAGAAGATCCAGGTTTCCGCCGAGCGAAGAGAGCAGATCGAAGCCGAATACGAAGAGACAGTCAGGACCTACACGGAAGCACTGGCGGGGACGGGGG
>JAILFA010000090.1 GCA_024687125.1 Lachnospiraceae bacterium | reverse complement strand
AATGAACTGGTTTTTGGTTCGATAGACTCTGGTCTGGTTTTGGTAATAGTGTTTTTCTGCCGCTTTCATCAGCACCTCCTCGGCCTTTTCGCCGTTTTCTCCCGGTTTTGCAAGATACATGAGCAGTAGTGCAAACGGTGCAGTAAATCCGACCATCAGCATCCAGTTCCGGAAGATGACGTACATGATGATCGCGATGATGGCGATGATGATCAGACTCACCGTCTGGCGCATGTTGAAATCGCGGAAGACTTTGTGTTCTTTCTCAATCTCGCCTTCAATGATCAGGCTCAGCATCAGTAACTCCTTTCTTTGTCCGCAGTTTCTGCCTGTTTATCCCATGCCGACGACGGTGCGGGCGATCTGCTGTGATTTGGTCACAAGCCCGACCTCCGCAAGGCCGATCACCACCATGGACATGATGCCGCTCATGACAGATCCGAAACCGCCCGACGCTTCCGCGATGATCTGGTTTAGGATCGCCACGTCCACCGCGTTGGCCATCAGGGTGATGAACACGATGATCGCGCCGGAGATGGAGAGTGCGAGCATGTTTTTGATAAAGCGCATCCCCGGTCCGTGACCGATGTGATGCATATCCGGCACCTCCATGAAAGCGAGCGGGGAGAATGTGGCAAGCGCCATGATCTCAAACGCGCGTCCCCATACCACCATGAACAGCACCGCCCGGACCGCTTTCATCGCAAGCCATGGCACAAAGAGCTGGATCATATATCCGAAGCTTGTCATCGCGTTCTCTCCCCAGGTCTGGATCTTATCGATGGGCCCCACAAAGTCGATCCCCCCTGCCGCGTGGTCATAGGCTTCGACGTGGGTTTCGTCATAGATCACACCCTTGATCGCTTCCACCGATCCCACCGCATCAGGCGAGGCCGCAAGTGCTCCGCTTGTTGCGATCTTCTGTGCCAGCTGAGAGCCAACGTTGGCGATCGTAAGGGACATCTGGGTAGAGGCATAGACCAGTCCGAATCCGACAATCAGCATGATAAGTCTCCTCGTGAATTCCTCATCCATCTGATCCATCGATCGCATCGAAAGCAATTGGATAAAGAACGTGATGATGAGAAACAGGATCGCGATGCCCTTGCACATGTCGTTTGCCGCTGTGATCACCGCGGAGATCCCCGGAACGGAGTAGTGTCCAATCTGCAGGGCACCGCTTTCGTCGTATGTGATCTGCACCTGATCCGCCACATCCTGTGCCACGCTCCCGGAGAGCATCTCATCAAGCCAGGAGAAGGTGATCCCGTTCATAAAGCCCGGGGCGTCCTTCCAGTCGGCCGGTCTTGCCGCAAAGGCAAAGGATGAGATGAGTAGGATCGTAAGGCACGTCGTGATCAGAAGCGGTTTCCTGAAATAGCGCAGGAAGTATCCGGTGTTCTTCATGGAATGCAGAAATCTGTTGTTCGTTTTGTTCTTCATCTTCGTTTCCTCATCTGCCCAAAACAAAGGGGAAAAGCAGCGTCTCATTATCTGAAATAGTTGGCGATGAGTGCGCCGGGGCTTGACTGTGTGATCAGGGTAATGAGCGCCGTGGGACTCACCATGACCGCGCCGGCAAGAAGCTGGCCTCTGCCTTTGGAGATCGCAGCCGCATCCTGTCCGCCGCCGTCGTCCTGCAGACCCTTGGCCACCGTTGCCGCACCACGGACGATGTTGACGATCCCGCCGAATGCAACCATACCGAACACGAGGTTCACCGCGTTGTTGACCATGTCCGCAATGGAGGGATCCGCGAATGCCAGAAGCTGCATGGTGATGATCACGGCGGCCGCTGCCGTTGCCATCCCTTTGGTGCCTGTCTTTACTGCTGTTGCCATCTTGCTCTGAATACTGTCTTCTTTACCCATGGTTTTATCCTCCTTGTTGTTGTGAATCAGAGAACGTTGTTTTCCCCTTCAATTACAGATACTGACGATTTTCACGGATTGACGAAAACGGATGAAAAAAAAGTTTCAGAAGTATTCGAGATCAGGTGCAAAGCCGTCCTTCAGCTCGATCACATGCTCTGCGTCAGCGAGCGAGAGGTTAAAGATCTTTATGCCTTCATGAAGCCCCAGGTTGATCTTCTTTTCCTCGATCATGTTTCGAATGCGCTCGCATTCCTCCTGGGTCATAATGGCCTGCTGACCGTTTGTGCACGACGCTCCGGTGAGCCTTTGCATGGTGGAACCCGCGGGCGGCTGCGGCGTCTGCTGTGATCCCGCAGCACGGCGCCTTGCCTGATCCCGGATCACGCTCTCCCGTTCCTCCTCCGTCGCCCAGTCCACAGCCACGGGCTTTTGATAGCCCTTTTCGCCGACAAGCTTTATGTTGAGGGATGCCATCTTCTTCCTGTCAAGGGTCAGATGCCAGGCAGGATGGTACACATTCATTTCATCCGCGTCACCGGAGTATTTGAAGTTCGGATGCTCCTCCAGGGGATATTTCCAGTCACAGAAGGGCTTCAGCGATCGGATGAACACGATGCAGTGGTCGTTACGCATCTGTTCAATCTCCGTGGTGGTCATGAGTTCCCTGCCGGAGGTCTGTGTGGACGTGGAACCCCCGCCGCGGTTTCCCTTGTTTACGGTATTGTTCCTTGTATTGATGGTCTCCTTGCCCAGGCGTTCGGATACGGTCTTTACCGTAGACGCATCGATACCGCCCAGGAAGAGCATGGTGTCACAGTTGCCGACGATGGTCTCCCAGTCATCCTTGAACAATGCCTTTACCTGCGCCTGATTCTGGTAGATGAGGGCAATACTGATGCCGTATTTACGCATGGTACTGACCTTTTCCGGCAGATACGGGATCGTACCGATATTTGCCGCTTCATCAATGAGACACCGCACGGGGACATCCACCGCGACCGAAGTGGTGTTACGTCTTCTGGCATTTTCCTCTCCCTGCCGGTACAGGATACGAAACAGCTGCGTGTACAGCTCCGACGCGAGGAAGTTGTAGGTGTTGTCGCCCTGCGGGGTAACGATGAACAGGGCACACTTTTTCTGTCCGATCTCCTCCAGGTGCAGCTCATCCCGGTAGGTAAGGTTTGCAATCTTGTCAAGTTTGAAGAACCGTGCGAAGATCGCCAGCGTGGAGATCACGATGTTCTGCGCCGTCTTACCGGTGCCCGCCGATTTGATGACCTTATAGTTGGAGACTGCATAGGAAGAGGGATTCGCCTGTTCCAGGTCATTGAAGAGCTTGTCCAACTCGTCCTCTGCCACCTTCCTGTCATCCGAGACATCCATGAGGTCGATGAGTTTGACCACGTTGTTGAAGTTGCGGCGCTCCGGCGGCTGTGTTTCAAAAAGATATCCGCAGATGGCGATGAGGAGCGTCCGGCTGGTCTCGTCCCAGAATTTGTTATCCCCGCCGCTTCCTTTCTTCGGACCTTCGATGTTGGAGATCAGAGCATCGACCATGATCGGGATATCCGAATCCTCATAGACATAAGCAAAGGGGTTGTATCGCTGGGATTCCTCCATC
>JAILFA010000028.1 GCA_024687125.1 Lachnospiraceae bacterium | reverse complement strand
AAACAGTTGGAGATCGATTTTGTCTGCAACAAGGGATCAAAGCGGTATTACATTCAGTCATCATTTGCACTTCCCAATGATGAAAAGAAAAAGCAGGAGCAGAGGCCGCTGATCAATACCGGTGATGGGTTTAAGAAGATCATCATCACAAAGGATGCCATTGCACCATTATATAATGAAGACGGTATTCTTGTTATGAGCGTTTTTGATTTTCTGCTTAATCCGGACAGTATGGATATATAGAAGTTTTGTGGAAAACCCGTGACTGAGCAGGAATACAACCAGGATTACGAATACTGCCCGCGCTGTAACGCGAACCTGACGCTTCAGAAGGGCTACCGGAATGATCTGCCCTTCTGGAACTGCCTCGGCTGCGGGGAAATGCTCATCAACCCCGAAGTGGATACCGACACCAACATCGCCTGGATCTGCGACGGCTGCGGAAAGATGCTGAACATCCAGCCGGGCTTTCACGAGGACTGCGGCGTCTGGAAATGCACCGAATGCGGCTTTGAGAATAAGATTGCCGAGAGCGAGCTGTATCTCTCGGAGGATGAGTATCAGACCGCGTTAAAGGACCCTTACCGGGGTCTTTCGGATGAGGATGCGCTCCGGCTCCTGGCTTATCGGGAAGAGGAGGCTGTCGATGGCCGCGGGGACATCATCATCGTACAGGACATTGTGACCGGAAACCGATATATCAAGAAACTTCTGACCATCTATAACAGAGAAATCTACGATTACCTGAAGCTCCATCCCGTCCCGCATATGCCGCGGATCACTGACACCTTTCAGGGGGAAAACTGCCTGATCGTCATCGAGGAATTCATCGAAGGCAAAACCGCCTGTGAACTGCTGGAGGAGGGACCTTTCCCTGAAGAAGAGGCGGTGCGCATCGCAAAAAGCATCTGCGCGATCCTGGACACGCTCCATCACCTGCCGACACCGATCATCCACAGGGATATCAAGCCCTCCAACATCATCATCACACCGGAAAATGACGTGTACCTGCTGGATATGAACGCCGCTAAGTGGTATGACCCGGACAAGACCGATGACACAAGGCACATGGGAACACCGACCTACGCCGCGCCGGAGCAGGCAGGCTACGGACTGACCGCCTCCTCGGAAAAGTCCGACATCTACGCGTTGGGGATGCTGATGAATGTGATGCTGACAGGAGCCTTCCCCAAGGAAAAGCGCGCGGAGGGCAGGCTCTGGGACATCATCGAGCGCTGCATCCGCCTGGATGCCGATGAGCGCTTTACGGCGCGGGAACTGAGCGAAGCACTGAGCGCCTGAAGGAGAACCATGCAGCAGATACCGACCAATGAACTGAATGACCTTCTGGAAAACATGCATCCGGACCAGCTGGATCAGTACCTCAGGGACAACCGGCAGTATCTGGCCGACGAAAAGAAGGGATTTTACTATTATTTCAAGGGTGTCCTGGATGAGAAGCAGATCAAGCTCAAGGATGTCTATTCCTTTGCCGGCGTCACGGAATCCTACGGCAGCAAGATCATCACCATGGAAAAGCACACCACAGACCGGGATCTGATCATCCGCCTGTGCCTCGCGGGACATTTCTCCTGGATCGAAATGAACCGTGCCCTCAAGCTGTATGGCATGAACGAGCTGTACGCCAAGGATCCCCGGGACGCCTGCATCATCGTCGCCGTCAAGGACAGGATCTTCGATCCTTATGCCATCGACGACATTCTCGTGGAGCGGGGACTGGCAAAACTGACAAAAGATGAATAGGAAGCTGCCTGCGAGAAATCGGCTATCTTTCGGAGGGCATAAGAAAAGGACTCTGGGCCCTTCACTTTCAGCAATGGGTCGAGTCCATTCTTAATTATATAATATGTTTCTTGTTACGAGTCAAGAGAAACTCACTTATAACTTTCTCACTTAAGGGCTGAGATACACCCGCTGTTATCGCTCTCATAATAGATGAGTTTGAAGTTTTTTGTCAAGCGTTATCTCGTCCATAGTATCGTGTCATAGCATTCGCTCACGCCCCCACCAATTCGGTGGGGATTTTTCTTTTTGCGCTCTGCTACGATAAATCCGGTTATGGAATACAGGTTCACGCGGCGTAAGCAAAAAGTGATTTGAACACAGCATTCACGGTCTTTACGATAACAGGAGGAGGTGAGCGATGGAAGAGAAGACTACATTAGGCAGGTTCATAGCATCGAGGCGAAAGTACATGGGCCTGACGCAGGAGGAACTGGCCGAAAAGATCGGCGTTTCGAAGTCTGCGATCGCCAAGTGGGAGACGGACGGCGGACTTCCGGACCGCGACAACCTGAAAAGCCTGTCGGACGCGCTGCATACGACCGCGGACGACCTGCACCGGATCATCCGCGGAACGGACACGAAAAACAAAGATCTCAGAGTGAACATCACACCGGACGTCATCGCCGCACTGGAATCCTACGGATACCGGGTGATCCGGCCGGAAGGCAAAATAGAGGAGGACGCACAATGAAAAAGGGAAAGATCATATTCATCATCGCGATCGTTTTATCGGTCATCCTGCCGATCGCGGGCGGCATCTGCGGCTGGTACTACCTGATCAAGATCCCGCAGGAAAAAGCATATCAGGTCTATCTGGAAAAGGTGCAGGCCTCGATCAACGGCACCCAGCAGTACAATGAAGCCGTCAATCAGTACAACGAGCGAGCCAAGGAAGTGATCGCCGCGAACAATGCTTTTGACGAGGCCATCGATGCGGCACAGGCCCTTGTCGACTGCGGCGACACACCTTTTGAAGGAGCAAAGATCACCTACCTCAGCAACAGCATCAAGGACGCCAGAAACAATAAGGCCGCAACGCCCGAATTCAAGGAGATCGCCACGCCGATCCAGGCGGATCCCGCGATGGAAAAGGCCAAAAAGTCAGATCTCGAGGCAGCATCCGCAGCGCTCGATACAGAGCTGCAGAACTGCATGAACAATATCAGTGCGATCAATTCCGAGAGAGACGCGCTGACGATCCCTGATTATTCAAGCTATGTCCAGACCCTCGCCGAGCAGAGCAAAGAACTGGAGGACAGCTACGCCATCCAGAAGCAGATCACCGCACCGACGGAGGAATGGGTGATCACCCGGCTGGGCAGGATACCGGATATCGCCAATATCGCGCCCGTAACAGAAGAGCACGATCCGAACGGACAGCTGAACAAACAGGGCGGATATACTTCTACTGTATACTTCGGCTCCCCTCTGCTCGGGACCGAAGAGCTGACCGGTGATGCGCTGATCGAAGAAGGTACGAGTGCCGGCGGAGCGATCGAGACCTACCGAACCGCCGAGGAGGCGGAGTCCCGTAATTCATACCTCGGCAACTTTGACGGAGGCATCTTCGCCTCCGGCTCCCACCGGGTACTAGGCACGATGGTCGTCCGAACCTCAGATGAATTCAAAGCCTCCCAGCAGGAGACGATGACAAATGCCATCGTGAACGCCATGGTGTCGCTGGAGTGAGGGGAGGAAAGCAGATGGAAAAGAAAGCGCTGAACGTAAACGGCGAAACGATTTATATCCCGGCCTATTATCAGAGAGTCGATCCTATGCCCGGTGATCCGGAGAATGCAACTCCTTTTGAGGTGCAGACAGAGAATGCGAGATGTATTGCTTTTGTATCAGCTGAGAGTCCTGCAAAGGCAATGCCCGATGATCAGAAGGGACTGATAAGCGGAGTCCGACAGTTTCTTGCGGAGAATCAGGGACTGATCAGGGCGGAAGCGGATAAGGAGCGTGCGTATACCATTGTCAAAAACCTGCAGGAGGCACAAGGAGTCCAGTATATCCTGACATATCAGAAATTCTGCAGGGAGTTTCTCGTCAGTATCCAGGCATTTTTCGCTGAAGCCGGTACGACAGGACTCAGGGAAAGCATGATATACAGTCTGTGTCGAAACGAAGGAATCCTGGGCAATGAGAAGAATCCGCTGGATGGCTGGACGAAGGATCCATACGATGATTCCATCACTGCAGGGGCACTGATGAACCTCTCAGAGCATGAGAAATTCGACGAGCGCTTCCCGGGTTTCCCGCTGACTATGTGCAGAGAGCTGGTGAAGTGCCTGGCGGGAGAGGAATAGCATGGAGCGCTGAATCCGCATTCTATCGACAGATGGCGCAGACAGCGGTATAATAGATATTTAGGACAAACTCAGTCAGAGGAGGCATCTGCAATGTATGACAGATTTTATGTAGATCCTGATCAGAGCATTATGACAAATCTTCTGAATTTCGTCGGTCATTTCGCTGTTCAGAATATCTGTGCAAGATTCAGTCCGTTTGAGGCTGCCCAGGAGCTTGTCACCAAAGGTCATTTCGACCAATCAAAAATGCTTTCCTTCGAAGACATCACGTGGGACACCGTTTTTGCAAAGATGAAAACGGTCGAATTCTCCAATGTTCACAGTGAATCCGACACAGAGCCGCGTGATATGGCGTTCTACATGGATTATTCGGACATGATCCATGACCTGGATTCAGATGCGCTGGTCAGGCAATTCGGAGAAGCAAGTGTTGAAATATCCGGTCAGATCTGCCTTGCAATCTGGGAAAAAGTGAAAGAGCAGATCCTTCCGCTGATCAACGACCAGACAGATCTGAAATCACTGCTTGCGAAACTGAAAACCGGGATCGCACCGATCATCATGGATACCATCCGACAATACTATTCAGGAAATCCGGAAACGATCGAAGATGAGTTGAAAAAGCTCTTTGACCAGACCCAGGATGCCTTTGAAAAGATCGAACATGATGAGACAGCGATATTCAAGATGGTCTATGCATCACTGGTCAAGGGCACCGAGGTCATTATCTGCAATCCGGAATATCTGCAGTTGGGAGACCGGATCAAATCGGCAGTGAAATACTATGCATCCGGTGCATCGGTGGTGCTGGGAGATTCCCTTTGTGCCTCGAAGGATTCATGATGTTGCGGGAGGAGGAATCGCACATATGGGTGGTTACTCGTTGGCAAAATATATAAAAGATAGAGTTGGTCAAGAAACGTTTGCGAAACTGTGGTCGGGTGTTTCATATGCGATTCCGTGAGGTAATACATGAAGAATACTAGATCTATTCAGAAGTATAAAGAAGAACTGAGAGACTTGTTTAGTGAAAAACATCGTTTGGATGATCTATATGATCACGAATCAATATCCGGTGAGCCAAGGGATAGAATTGAGCGAATTGCTGCAGAGAGAAATGCGTTAAGTGATAAAATTAATGCCCTGATTGAAACTGAATATGCAAAAGCAGTATTTGATGAGTATAAAGAGAAGAAGCCTAATCTTGTACGAATCCGAACAGGTGAAATAGTGGACTGGAATACTGCATTCGGAGACGATTTTGAGAGTATATCCAAAAGTTTACGCCACTCGTTGGTGGGACTTGTTGAAGAACCAGGTAGATATAGGCTTAAGTGAATGAGACATACTGCAATTTACCGGGAGAATAGCTCCTGGTCGACGACAGAGCCCCGAAATATGATCTGAGGGACTGATCTCTCACATGCTGCGAAATCAGGCAGCAGAAAAGGAATCACACATGAACATGAACCCAATGCTATTATTACAACTCCAGCAGAATCTGGAGCAGTTTAAGCAGAATCACCCGAAGTTCTTTCCTTTTCTCGGCGCGGTGAGGGATAACGCGCTGCAGGAGGGGACGGTGATCGAGATGAAGGTCACTACTCCCGAAGGGAAAAACTATACGTCAAACATCAAACTTAAGGCCGAAGATGTGGAGACGGTACGAATGCTGCTGAGCAGGGATGATCAGCAGTGAGGTCACCACGAATGGTCAGTGCAATATCAATTCCATGTCATTTTCAACTGCCGCTTATTGACAGCACAATCTGTCAGATAAAGGTTGATCAGCGTCTGGTATGGAATCCCTGA
>JAILFA010000011.1 GCA_024687125.1 Lachnospiraceae bacterium | reverse complement strand
GCCATCCGGGATCGGTGTACCGCAGTTTTCACAAAAGAAAGACATCATGGCCCCCTCTCTGCTGTCCGGATACGATCTGCAACGGGATGATCGCATCAAGTCTCGTGTTATCGATGGATTCGATTATAACATCACTTTGATGCACGTTCCACCTCATAAAAATATTGCCAAATAACATTTCATTGAAATGTTATTTGGCAAGCGTCTTGTATGATCTGTGATTTGTATAATAATCTCATGATCTTTATGTTGACACAATATTTTGAGGAGGAACGCATATGGCACGAGCACAGTTGATGGATGCGATCGATGGCGCGATCGCTGCGTTGGAGGAACTCAAGCGCGCTCTGGAGGACGAGACACCCGAAACCGGTTATTCAGAACCGGCTTACGAAAAACCGCAGGCTGAGGAGCCTGTTCGTATGGCGCCGCCGGCACCGCCGACTCCGCCCACACCGCCCACTCCGCCGACGCCTCCGGCTCCCCCTGTTCCGCCTGTACCGGCACCTGCGGCGGGAAGCGGCTGTCCGAAGTGCGGTGCACCCGTCAATCCCGGCAGCAAATTCTGCCTGCAGTGCGGCGCTCCGCTTTCACAGGGCGGTCCGGCATCGGCTCCCGCATCTGCCGGTGGCAAATTCTGTACAAAATGCGGCGCTCCGATCTCACCGGGAGACAAGTTCTGCATGAAGTGCGGGACACCAGCATAAGGAGACGGGAGATTATGAGAAATACCAGGATCAGTGAGGCGGAAACGCGAGCGGCGATCGCACTGGACGGACTGGCCGGAGCGCTGGCGGCATTCACCGCGCAGAAGCTCTCCGGCGCAGACGGGATCGGTGGGCCGGATCCGGGTTTTGCCTTTGCACCGGCCAAGACGATGCATGATGCCGCAATCCTTGCTTCGCAGCGATGCGGTTCCTGGCGGCTCGAAGGGGAGGAGGATATCGTGGACAGCCGCGAGGGCCTCCTCTATCTTGCGGATCTGCAGGACAGCAGGCTTCGTCCGTCGCTTTCGGATTCCGGATCCTTTTATCTTGTCGCCGAGGACGGGGCGATCGGCCTGACGACGGACGGATGTAAGAATATCGAGTGGATCTTTCTTGCGGAAAAAGGAACGTGGGAAATCGTCAACACAACGGGAAATGCGGGAGAAACGGCAGAAACAGCGTATTCCGTAGAAGCGACCGAAACAGCGTATTCGGAAGAAACAGTGGGAGATATTGCAGAAGGACCCGAGGGAGAAACAGAAGCGATCGATGTAATCGACGTGATCGGCGTGATGGATGTCTGAAGAAGGAGGCGGTGATTTGTTCTGTCCGAATTGCGGAAACCAGATACCGGATGGCAGTCAGTTCTGTTCGGAATGCGGAACTAAGCTGGGAGCGGCAGAAAGCGCGCCGCAGATGCAGCAGCCGGTCAATGCACTGCCGCAGAGGAATATGCAGTCAGATCAGCAGAGTGGCATACCGGCTCAAAAACAGCTGCCGGTAAAGACGATCGTGATCGTTGCTGTGGCGGCGATTCTGCTGGTATTTGTCGGCATCATGGTATTGGGCGGTTCCGACGCAAAAGATGCACAACCGGATGACGTGACGAAGTCTGCCAATGCTGAAATGAAAGATCCCGCGGCTGATAATGGCGGCCAAACGGTTGATCCGGTTTCCGGAACAGCAGAATCCGGGCAGAAGGAGGAAGGATCGTCAGGCTTGACGGACGGCGGGCAGGATGCCGTTTCTGCAGAATCGGCCGGGGTCCGATGGATGAATGCCGGCGCTGCCGAGAATCCCGGCCCGCTCTATGATCAGCTGAGAGAGGATGAAAAAGAGATCTATGACCTCATGGCAGATCACTTCGAGAAAGGGGAGTATAAGAGAGCAGAGCTCCAGAAGTATCCGCTGGAAAAGGCGACGGATAAAACCTCTTACCAAAGAGCCTCTGAGGCCTTTTCCAATGACTATCCCTGGGTAGGGAATCCCAAGTACTACTCGTTTTTCAACATCCGTCCGAAAACGACGGCAAAGACAGAATTCTCAGCTACCTTCGAGGATCGGCGCGACTTCGTGAGTGACCGGGAGGAGATAAAGGAGGAGGTTCAGAGAGTTGCAGCCGGTCTGTCCGGTACGAACAGCGAGAAGGTCTGTCAGATCAACGATTATCTCAAAGAGCGCGTTGTCTACGATGAGGATCATCTGGCTCAGTTCCTCAGTGACCTGGAGCAGCGCGGCGGAACAGCCGTGGATCTTGAGAGTACGACGCAGGATGTACCGCACATGGCATATGGCGCATTGATCCTGCAGGCTTCGGTCTGCGACGGTTATGCATACGCTTTTGCCTCTCTCTGCAAGGAAGCCGGCATTCCCTGCTATGTCATCATCGGACAGGTCGAAAACAATCAGAGAGAGGGCATCCATCATGCCTGGAATACGGTGCAGCTGGAGGACGGCAACTGGTACGAGATCGATGTGACCTGGAATGACGCCAAGGAAAATGATCCCTGGTTCTGTGTTCCCACCTCGGAGATGGAGAAGGATCATATGCGCAAATGCGCATTTCAGGGCGTGATCCCTGTGACAGCAGGTGACAGCGGAGATCGCAGCGTGGCTGCACTGGAATTTGACGATGTCGACTGGTTCATCAACGATGCGTTCGATGCGGAGTATCCTCCGGCGGATGCCGCACCTGTCACTGATCCCGGGAGCTTAAACGGCGAATGGAAGATGATCCTCAAGGAGGATCCTGCCAATCTCACCTTCCTGTTTGAGTATCATCATGTGGATCTCACGTTGAAGGTGGACGGAGAGACGGCCTCCGCTGCCGCGAAATGGTACAACGGGTTTACGGCATCAGTCGATACAAATGCACCTTTCTCCACCTTTTACCTGGGGGATCAGGAACCGCTCGATCTGGAGGGAACCTTTGATCAGGATCGGATGCAGCTTAAGCTGGCAGATGAAGCGCATTCCGGACAGAAACTGCAGAAGATCGGTTCGGACGGTTGCATAAAGACTTTCGTGTTCAGGGATTTCTACGAGAAGGACGGGATCCTGCACGGCGTCGGCTACGTCTATGATGAGGAAGAAAAGGCAGTCGCAAGAGTTCTGATCATGAAAAACAGATGATCACAGGTTGTCACTGAAGGAAAGCACGGAGGACGGATCATGGCACAACAGATGAAATACTGCAGAAACTGTGGGAAACAGATCGACGCGAACGCAAAGTTCTGCCGGTATTGCGGTTATCGATTTGAGGGAGCTGCGCAGCCCGCAGGACGGGCTCAGCAGTCACAGAAGCCTGTGGGAGCCGCATCTGCGGCAGCCGCGGGACTGGCAGGAGCCGCAGTTACTGCGGCGAAGGGAGCTGCGCAGAGCCAGGCCGCAGCCGCTGTGCAGACCGCGAAGCAGCAGGCCGGACAGGTCCTCTCGCAGGTACCCGGCGCCGGTGCTGTCATGAATCGGGTTCAGGAGATCGCGGCCTCCGCCAATGCAGGTGAGGAGAGCTTTGATCTCGGTAATCTCAACGCCACCGGACTGATCGATCAGGCGACCGGGGGAGCATTGGGCAATGCCATGGGCACGATCAACCAGGTCAAGGGCCAGGTGACGGAGATCCTCTCTCCGGTAAAAACGCTGCTTTCCGGTGTAAAATCCTTCTTTGGGAACCTTAAGGATATCATTAAGAATCCCAAAGCGGCGATCCCGACGATCATCATGGGGATCCTCTGGATCGTTCTCGGTATGATGCGGGATTCGGACAGCAGTATCGTCAAGGTCTTGAGCTGGCTTACCTTCTCCGAGGGCGGTCTGGATCGCGACGCTGCAGGCACCATCGGCGGCATCTTCGGAAAGGGTGTCGTGGCAGTTGCCGTCACATCTCTGTTTAACGGCGGTTTTCGCGATATCGCGGCCGGACTCAAAACAATATTCAGTGGAGCAAAGGGAAATAGCGGCGAGAAAAAGAGCATAGGTTTTCTGCTCATCGGCGTTGTGATCGGTATCCTCGCATACTTTGCCTTCACCGGCTTTGAGAACGCCTCCGGGATCACCACCATGGCAGGGATCTCGGGCATCATGCTCTCTCTCGGTGCTCTCGGCAGCAAGGACGGCTTTCTGTATAAATTCGCGGAATCCCTGACTTCGAAGGTGCAGAACGGTGTCCGGACCGCACAGAACGGAAAAATGGCCGGTCTCTTCGCCGGCATGACCGGTGGGTTTGCCGTCATCACGGCGTTTACGGCGCTGCTGTGGTGATGACGGTTACTGTCAGGCGTGAACGGTCATTTTCAAAGGAGACCAGGTATGAAGATCGTGAAACACATCACCGCGTGGATCATCTGTATGCTCGTTACAGCGGCATTCATTCCCGCACCGACGGTAAGAGCGGCCGGTGACGACGATCTCGTTGTCGGACAGTGGGATCTCAGTTATACCAAGCTGATCTATTCCGGCAATAACCGCTGCTGGAGTGAAGAACAGCGGAATGATCCGACACATGAGGCGTACTATACGCAGGGCCGTGTACATGAGAGCAATCATGTCGGTAATCGGGAAGCGTTTGCTCCCGGCTGGGATGCGGATATGTATCTTGGGCGCTTTAAGGATGTTGAATATGAACAGGAGGATATCAGATGGACGGATCCCCCCGCGCAGATCGCCGTTTTTTCCAAAAACGGACCGGATACCAGTGCGTACGAAGATGTGACGATCGACACCATGACGATGAGTATCGACATGGATATGAATTTCCACCCTTTTGACCATCAGTTTCATGCTATACAAAAATGGGTCGGCGATGAGAGTGTAATAGAGGGGTTTGAAAGAGAAGACTTTGATGAATGGGACAGCTATTATGCACCGATGGGATTGGTAGAGCTGGAACTCACATCGATGGAGAAAGGGACGGAACTGGACAGCGCCTACGAGGAGGAACATTTCAGTTTTGCAAGTACCTACGATGGACATTATCCGCTTCTGGTGTTCCGGGATTACGAGGATTTCGATCCGTCAAACCCCAGAAAATACAGTTTCTATACGGATAAGGGCCGTGTCTATGACAAAGATGAACTGACGTCCCAGAGCCGGCATTTTACGCTGAATCTGGAGAATCTTTTCAGGCGCAACGCATGCGAACCCTTTGCGGAATCCAACAAAACAAACAGCCTGGTCAATATGCTCAACCAGGATCAGGAAATCTATCCGTATAATGATTCCCTCGTCATCTGGGTGCATGCGCAGGTGATGGACGCAGAGGTGGTGATGGCCTATGTCTACGACTATACGCCGTTCTACAGCAAAGGGAAAAAGGTGGGAAGCAGCAAGGAGGAAGGTCTTCCCTTCGAAAACCCGTTCAAGCCCCTGATCCAGGAGGATACGACCGTCGCGCAGGATAAGCCCGGCGAGGACACCGGCACGACGATCAATAATGAGATCATTGACGGTCCGAAGGATAAGGAGAGCGATATTCCCGGAGCTGTTGCGACCGGCGTGGGAGGCGCGATCGTCGCCGGCGGTCTCGCGGGTGCGGCTGCCGGTAAGAAAAAGAAGAAGGGGAAGAAGGATCCCGAAGAGGAGGAAGAGAAGGATCCCGTCACCTATAAGATGATCATCTATAAGGACTTCGGCGACACTCTGCGGCCGGGCGATACCAAAATGGTCTATGCGCGGATCGAACAGTACAAGCCCATACAGGAGGCCAAATCCTTCCGGGATGATCTGACGGCGCAGATCCAGTGCGATTCACCCGACGGAGTCATGACGGTGGAGGACGCGGGCATTTCCACGAATGGCTGCGACTGGAAGGTAGCGAAGGTTACCGTTCCCGAGGGCTGTTCGTATCCCCAGGGGGCTGTGAGCTTTATCCTGCCGGGGGCGGGCGGAACCTACATCCGCCATGTGATTTTTAAGATCGAGAATCCAGCCATCATCTTCGGTCAGGAGAACCTCGGACTGCCGGCGAATCATCTGAATAATACGGTCGAGCTCCCGGGAGGATCTTCCGTGGCGGAAGCCGTCGCAGCGGCTAAGGCCTCCGGTGCATCTCCCACCGCTGCAAACGGCGGTCCGGTGGCACGCCCGGTGAACGGCGTCTTCCACCTGCCCTTCGGTGTTTACGGCATGCCGGTGGAGGGTACCACAGTTGAGATCAAGCTGGAACAGCGCTGCTCGACGGATTCCGAAGGACGGTTTATATCGGGATCTACAAAGCACGAAAAGGGCTGTCCTTATACCGTTGAGGTTCAGCCGGATCCCGAATATAAGGACAAGGGCTTATGGGAACTGCTGATCCGGGAAGTTCTGGATTATGAACTGGACGCCGGCACCACGGAAGGTCTGATGATCCATCTGACAGCCAAAAACGGCAAGGAGGGGACGGAGAACTTCCTGAAGGCAGAGAAGGATTTCCCGCTGTATCGGATCCACATGGGACTTGTTCTCAATGTAGATACACTGAGCATTCCCTGTTATACGGAGCTTAAGGAGAGCGGGAAACGGAAGCTTTCCGCACAGGCCAGAGCAGAAGCGGAAAAAGCGCAGCAGATCCGCCGCGAGATCGGGAATAAGGATGCCAATACCACATTTGCCAGTGCGCCGGACGGGGACGACAGTGTCCCGGAGGAAGGAACGACGATGTCGATGTCCGCGTCAGAGGATGATCTGTCTGTCGATCCGGATGAGACAAAGATCACTCCCGACGATATCCAGCCGGTGTTCGGCGAAGGAACGCTCGTGCTCTTTGTCTGCAGAGAATCCGATATGTCTGTCTTAAGGATTCCGGTATCACCTTCGGATCCCGCGCCTGTCGATGCAGCGGGCGACAAGACGGCTGGGAAAGAAAAGGCGATGCCGGGCGCTCCGGTTAAGGTGACGGCTCTGGAAGTCGCCAATGACAAGAAGAGCCACATCGGCGAAGCAAATGAATCCCATCAGGAGCTGGTGAACAAGCTGCAGATCCGTGCCTTCCCCACCGGGCGGCTGACGACCAGCGGCGCGCACAAGATCAGGTTCTGCGCGACGGCGGGTGCGCTGGATCCGCCCACCAGGATCATTGTGGAGATCGAGGTTTCCGCGGAATACAAGAAAAAGATCCACACGGTGAAGAAGAAAACACTGCTGCGGTCCCAGCCTTTCCGCCAGGCCAGGAACATGGATGATGAAGCGAAGTTCCTGCGCGAGGACGCGAAGATCGCCGACAATCTGCTGCATATGCAGCAGCAGATCCAGGCGCATGCCATGGGCAGTCTTTTCTCGGTCTACAATATGATCGACCGGATGCTGGAAGGTTATGACTACCGCTTCGGTTATGACCGCAACCAGCTCATGAATGTCACAAGCTGCTATATCGGCTATGTCAGAGGCACCTTCCTCGGTGCCAACGCCCAGGCGCAGCCGGTCACTCTGGCGGATGACATCAACGCCTGCTATGCGTTTCTGCAGGGACTCCGGGACAATACCGGTATCCTCGGGCGTGTCGCTATGGGCATTATGACGGCCGGGTATTCCGAGTATGTCTTTACGACCATGACCCTCGCGGAGGAGATGCGCGACCGGGTATTTGCCTGTCAGGGCGATCAGGACTTCGGCTTTTGGGATGCGGTGCAGATGGGCGTCAAGGAATTCGGCAAGCAGGTCGTGATCGAAGCCCTGATCGGCGGCGTCCATATCGGCAAGAGCGTCAATGTGCCGGGCTTCGCGGAGATCGGAGGCGAGTATCTCCTGAAGGTTCATAACATCGATATGGCGGGCACCATAAAGATGTGGGCCGGCCGCTACTACAAGACGATGTACAAGGCGGACATCTATCTGCAGAAGAAACTGCCTCTGTATAAGACAGCCAATGATTTCCTGCAGAAGGGATCGAATTTCTTTAATTCCTCCGCCAATACGGCAAGAGCCGCCATCGAGAAGGAGATCAAAGATGCCGAGATCGCGGCGCAGGGCGGCGATAAGCTGTTGACAAAGGCCAGAAAGAATCTGACGCCCGAAGAACTCAAGAGCGTCGCGGAGTATGAAAAGGCCATGGCCGACGGCATGGAGGATGTGCGTGCGCTGCAGAAGGCGCAGCAGGAACTGGAAGCCTGCACGGATATCGCCCAGATGGACAAGATGAAAGCCAATTACCGCAAGTGCGCGGATAAGGTCTGGACCAATAAGAATGCCTTAAAACAGCTTCAGCGCAACAAGCATCCGTATGCGCAGCGGATGCGCGCGCAGTTCAACGAGTATCGCGAGATGCTCCTGGACGAGGTGCAACTGGAGGCATTGGGCGATGTCGCAAAGGAGCTCGGCAGGCCGCCGGAAGAACTCTATGTCATGAATGTCAGTAACGGAATCAACACGGATTACAAGCTCGGCAAGAAGGTCCCCGGAGACCGTGACATCTCATTCAAGCAGAGGGTGCTGTCTGACAAGGTTGGGGTGAAGGACCTCACCATCGATCAGGAGCTGGGCCAGAGAGCGGTCGCGAAACGGCTTTACAAGAAGATGAACGGAAAAGAGGCGGATACGATCGAAGAAGCCCTGAAGTTCATGAAGGAAAAGGATGTGACCTACGTCAATCCGGAGAGCTATGCAAGAAATGCCGACGGAACCTATAACCGCTATGTATTTGAGCACAATCTGGAAGGCTATGAGGATCTGAACTCCATGGTGGGTATGGTGCCCAATCCGGACGGCAGCCGAAAGATGATCGTGAACAAGAATCTCATGAAGAATGATCTTCACAATCTGCAGGTCAACCGGGCAGCCGTGAAGGGCAAGGGAACGGAATGGTTTGTCCGGGATGCCGGAGAGAGTCTGAAACAGGCAAAGCTCCTGGAAGCCGAGGCGGCGAAAGCCACCGGAAAAACACAGCAGGAGCTCCTTAAGCGCGCACAGGAATTCCGAAATGCCAGCTACGGTCAGACGGTGGAGGGAATCCGCCAGATCACGAAGCAGGTGGATAAGATCATTGAGGTGCGGTCGATGATGCGCACCGGTCACAGCGCCCTTACCGC
>JAILFA010000154.1 GCA_024687125.1 Lachnospiraceae bacterium | reverse complement strand
AAAAGATGGTGAAATGTTTCGGCCGTATCGAAACGATCCGTTCAGGGTGTTGACAGAGATCATGATTCTGAAATACCATCATAGCATGATCATCAAAACCGACAATCTGGATCTTAATGAACTTGACGTGTTTGTGCGGCTGCGCGAACCGCAGCTGTACCATCACGACGAACCGGCTCCCGGTCTGTTCCTGGCCGAGGGTATTCCAGTATGCGAGCGGGCACTGGATGCAGGATTTCAGCCTGTTTCAGTACTCGCAGAAGACCGGCACATCGACAGACAGTTTGCTCCGCTGATCGCAAGGCTGGGAGAGGAGATCCCTGTCTATTCGGTTCCTTTTGATGTGCTTAAGGAGATCACCGGCTATTCTCTGACCGGCGGATTTCTCTGCGCCATGCGGAGAAAAGAACTTCCGTCTCCAGAGACGGTTCTGCAAAACGCTGATAAGATAGCAATTCTGGAAAGGATCACCAATCCAACCAATATCGGCGCGATCGTTCGATCCGCCGCGGCATTGTCCGTAGATGCGCTTCTTTTTACAAGAGATTCCTGTGATCCGCTGTGCCGGCGCGCGATCCGGGTAAGTATGGGGACGATCTTTCAGATCCCCTGGACAGTACTTGATATGGAACGACCCGGGGAGGCAGTAACATTTGTAAAGGATTTCGGTTATGAGACGGTGGCGATGGCGCTCCGTGATGACGCGACGGAATTAGGAACGCAGGGATTCTCTTTCGCCGGAAAGACCGCATTATTTTTCGGTTCAGAGGGAGACGGCTTATCCCCGGAGACGATTTCCGCCTGTGATCGATGTGTCCGCATTCCGATGCGGGCCGGGGTGGATTCTCTCAACGTGGCTGCCGCCAGTGCGGTTGCATTTTGGGAATTGACCAGATAGAAAAGAAAATCAACCGCCCGGCAGGGATTAAAAAGAAAAAGAAATGTTTCATGTGAAACATTTTTTCAGAGATATCCCAAATCACAATCTCATGTTTCACATGAAACATTTTTCCACCATATGTTGAATAACAGTGGAAATGTTTCACATGAAACAATGATTACGATCATTTTCCCGGTTGCAACCACGCAAAAAAGATAATAAAATGTTTTTCATGCGCCGATGGGATAACAGCGCCACAGTATTTCAGAAAGGATTTTTCTATGGGTAGAGCAATCGCGATCGCCAATCAGAAGGGCGGTGTAGGGAAAACAACAACAGCGATCAACTTAAGTGCGTGTCTCGCAGAGCAGGGGAAGAAGGTGCTGGTGATCGACACCGATCCGCAGGGGAATACCACGACGGGTCTCGGTGTTAAGAAAAACGAATTGAAGAACACGATCTATGAGATGATGCTTGGAAAAGCATCCTTTGAGGAGAGTGTGGTACGCGGTGTCGCGGGCGGACTCGATCTGCTCCCGGCGAATGTCAATCTGTCCGGTGCCGAGATCGATTTCATCGATCTGGAGAAACCGCACTATATCCTCCGGGATAAACTCAAGGATGTACGGAAAGACTATGATTTTATCATCATTGACTGTCCTCCGTCGCTGTCAATGCTGCCGATTAATGCGATGACAACAGCGGATTCGGTACTGGTGACCGTGCAGTGCGAGTATTATGCACTTGATGGACTCAGCCAGCTGTTCAACACTGTGAACCTGATCCGCTCAAGGATGAACAGTGCACTGGAGGTGGACGGAATTGTGTTCACGATGTACGACTCCCGCACGAATCTGTCCTTTGAGGTTGTTGAAAACGTTAAGAACAATGTCCGGGAGCATATCTATAAGACGATCATCCCGAGAAATATCCGCCTTGCCGAGGCGCCGAGCTACGGTCAGCCGATCAATCTCTACGAACCCAAATCGGCAGGAGCAGAAGCGTATCGGCTACTGGCCAAAGAGGTTGCGGCGAGAAAACTATAACTGCAAAGGAGAAAACATGGCAAAAAGAAGAGGACTTGGCGGTGGCCTGGAAAATCTGATCCCGTCGGCCGTAAAACCGGCAGATATCGCCGGAGCGGATATTCCGGAAGGACAGATCATCCAGAACATCAAAATCTCAAAGATAGAGCCCAATAAAGCGCAGGCAAGAAAAAAGTTTGACGAGGACAAGCTTACGGAGCTTGCTGAATCCATTCGTCAACATGGGGTGATCAGCCCGATCCTGCTCGCGCCCAAAGGAGATGACAGGTATGAGATCATCGCCGGCGAGCGCAGATGGCGCGCGGCGCACAAGGCGGAGTTAAAGGAGATCCCCGCGATCGTCCTGGATGTCAACAATATGACCAAGCAGGAGCTCGAGGAGATCTCACTGATCGAAAATATCCAGCGTGAGAACCTGAACCCCATTGAGGAAGCGCGGGCTTATAAGCAGCTGATTGAGGATTATCATCTCAAACAGGATGAGGTGGCTGAACGCGTATCCAAGAGCCGCACGGCGATAACGAATTCCATGCGTCTGCTCAAGCTCACCGAAGATGTTCAGCAGATGCTGATCGATGAGATGCTCACGACGGGACACGCGCGGGCGCTGATCCCCGTGGAGGACCCGGAGCTGCAGAAGACGCTTGCTCAGCAGATCTTTGATGAATCACTGAGTGTACGCGATGTAGAAAAAATGGTCAAGGGCCTTGGAAAGCCCAAAAAGGGCAAAAAGGGCAGGAATAAGGATCATAATCTCGAGACAGTCTACCGCGAACTGGAGGAGGAGCTCACGCAGGCATTGGGTACCAGAGTGGTCATCGCGGGTGACGGTACCGGCGCCGGGAAACTGGAGATCGATTTCTACACCGGCGATGATCTGGAAAAGATCACCGACCGGCTGAAAAGGCAGGCCTGAGGATGAAAATACTGGCAACCGATGTTCTGATGGTACCCGGGACGATCATCCTGCTGGTTTTCTGTATCGTCCTTCTGATCCTGCTTCTGATGCAGAACAAAAAAATGGCGGACGTCGACAAGAGACTGCGCCGGCTGATGCGCGGAAAAACAGCATCCAGTCTGGAATCAGAGATCATCCATCTCTTTGAAGCAAATGATGTGCTGACGGAGAATGCACATGATCTGCAGCGTCGAATGGATACGCAGGAGCAAATCATCGAGACCTGCTTTCGGAAAAGCGGACTTGTCAAATATGACGCGTTCAATCAGATGGGCGGCAAGCTTTCTTTTGCGCTGGCGCTCCTTAAGGAGGACAACAACGGGATCATCCTAAACTCGGTTCACAGCCCCGAAGGCAACTACACCTATGTCAAGGAAGTGAAAGAGGGCCGATGCGATCTGGAACTGAGCAGTGAAGAAGAGAAAGCACTCAACAGTGCATTGAGCACGCGATAAAAAGACGGATAACAACAGGGAGGGAGAAGAGACATGCTTGATATCAGATTTGTCCGCGAGAATCCGGACGCCGTAAGGGAAAACATCAAAAAGAAATTTCAGGACGAAAAACTGTCTCTTGTAGACGAAGTCATCGAACTCGATAAAAAGAGCCGCGAAACACAGAAGGAAGCAGATGAACTCCGCGCACAGCGAAACAAAGTCTCCAAGGAGATCGGCGCGCTGATGGCCCAGGGGAAAAAGGACGAGGCGGAAAAGGTCAAGGCACAGGTCGCTGCCGACGGTGAGCGCATCAAAGAACTCGAACAGATCCAGCGTGAGGTTGACGAAAAACTCCGCGAAAAGATGATGGTCATCCCGCAGATGATCGATCCCTCCGTACCGATCGGCAAGGACGACAGCTGCAACGTCGAGATCCAGAAGTACGGCGAACCCTTTGTTCCCGCTTTTGAAATACCGTATCACACGGATATCATGGAGAGGCTCGGCGGGATCGATCTGGATTCCGCAAGACGCGTGGCCGGTAACGGTTTTTACTATCTTATGGGCGACGTGGCGCGTCTGCATTCGGCGGTCCTCGCCTATGCGCGCGATTTCATGATCGACCGCGGTTTTACCTATGTCATTCCGCCGTTCATGATCCATGCGGCTGTCGTGGAGGGCGTCATGAGCTTTCCGGAGATGGATGCGATGATGTACAAGATCGAGGGAGAGGATCTTTATCTCATTGGAACCAGCGAGCACTCCATGATCGGCAAGTTCATCGATCAGCAGATCCCCGAGGAGCAGCTGCCGCAGACACTGACCAGCTATTCTCCCTGCTTCCGCAAGGAAAAGGGTGCGCACGGTGTTGAGGAGCGCGGTGTTTACCGCATTCATCAGTTTGAAAAGCAGGAGATGATCGTTGTCTGCAAGCCCGAGGATTCCATGATGTGGTATGACAGGCTCTGGCAGAACACGGTCGATCTGTTCCGCAGTATGGACATTCCGGTGCGAACGCTGGAGTGCTGCTCGGGTGATCTCGCGGATCTCAAGGTGAAATCCTGCGATGTCGAGGCCTGGTCGCCGCGCCAGAAAAAGTATTTTGAGGTGGGCAGCTGCTCCAACCTCGGAGACGCGCAGGCAAGGCGGCTTCGCATCAGGATCAAGGGCGAAAAGGGCAATTATCTCGCGCACACGCTGAACAATACCGTGGTCGCGCCGCCCCGCATGCTGATCGCCTTCCTGGAGAACAATCTGAACGCTGACGGAAGCATCAATATCCCTAAGGTTCTCCAGCCGTATATGGGCGGTAAAGAGATCATCGGAAAGGCGTAAACGTGCACCAGTATCTGCGAGC
Organism: Lachnospiraceae bacterium; assembly: GCA_024687125.1. Taxonomy (GTDB): domain Bacteria; phylum Bacillota; class Clostridia; order Lachnospirales; family Lachnospiraceae; genus Butyrivibrio. Next base: position 7,073 of record JAILFA010000154.1, on the reverse strand, counting down.
CATCGGTTTTTCCGGTGTGAAAAGTAAACGCGAGCTCCATAAGATCATCGGCGATGCCGTTCAGGACGCGGATCGGCGGATTTACACGGCTGCCTCGAATGCCGGTGAGGGCGCGGAGGAGGAGACGATGCTCGCGCAGTTTGACCGCGACTTCGGGTCAGGGATCGGTCTGGCGATCTGCGGCGAGCTGGATGAGAATGACCATTTTGTTTACGATTATTACTATCCGTATCTGCGAGGCACGGGTGTGAGCACGGCCGAGGAGGTTGTTGTCGAACGCCACGCGGCACAGGACTCCTATGCGGGTGTCTGCGATGAGCTGCGCGTCGGCGTGACGATGATCTTTTATCTGCAGAACAAGATCGGATATCTCCGCGCCCTTGAAGAAAAGAACTTTCCTTCCGCAGGCGCGACCGTGACACTTTCCGCTCTTTCACTTTCGGGAACTGTCGTCATGCCGATCGCCAAGACCAGCGAACAGAGAGAGGATCTCAGGCGTAAGGCGGTCGGGCGCAATCAGGTCATCGCGGCAGCGCGCGGGGGCGATGAGGAGGCCATGGAATCTCTCACCCTCTATGATATGGATATGTATACAGCCCTGTCCCGAAAGGCGCAGAAGGCGGACATCTATACGCTCGTGGACAGCAGCTTCATGCCGTACGGCGTCGAATGCGATCAGTATTCGATACTCGGAGAGATCGTCGATGTCCGGAAGACGACAAATTTCCTGACGCGCGAGCGTGTCATCATCCTGCGGATCTCGTGCAACGAACTGCTTTTTGATGTCGCGATCAACAAGAAGGATCTATACGGCGAGCCTGCGATCGGCAGGCGTTTCAAGGGCACCATCTGGATGCAGGGCTTCATCAACTTCCCGACGGATCCGCCCGTGATCGATATCTCCCTGTGAAAAACTTCACGATCACAACAGAGTGCTATGCGCAGCAGGACGGAAAACTCCTGCTGCTGCACCGCGTCAAAAAAGACAGGGATATCAACAAAGACAAGTGGATCGGCATCGGCGGTCATCTGGAACCCGGCGAGTCGCCGGAGGAAGGGATCCGCCGCGAAATGCTCGAGGAGACCGGCATGTCAGCGGAGAGACTTCTGTTCCGCGGCGTGGTCACCTTTGTCTACGGAGAGATCACCGAGCTGATCTTTCTGTTCATGGCGGAAGGGCTTACGGATGCAGCGGGGCGGAGCATAACGCTTACGGATCCTCTCCCCGACTGCGATGAAGGTGAACTGGCATGGGTCGCCTGGGAGGATGTGATGAACCTCCCGATCTGGGAAGGTGACAAGGTTTTCTTAAAGCTTCTGCGCGAAGACGCGCCGTTCTTTTCCGTGAAGCTGGTTTATGACGAGAACAATTCGCTTGTACAGGCGATCGCCAATGAAGAAGAGCTCCCGCTCCCCCTGTAAGCTGAGGAGCGGGTTTTACGTTTCGAAAGAGCTGCCGGCTACTTGATGTCCAGTTCAGGCGGAACGTCGATCTCCTGACCGACATATTTTCCATCCTTCTTTCTCTGTCTGACACACTCCGACAAAAGATATTCGATCTGGCCGTTTACGGAGCGGAAATCGTCCTCCGCCCAGGCAGCGAGCGCGTTATAGAGTTTTTCGTTGAGACGCAGGGGTACCTGCTTTTTTTCTGCCATATTATCTCATCTTTCCTTAGTACAGAGAACCGCTGTTTACAACAGGCTGCGCGTCATGGTTGCCGCACAGCACGACCAGCAGGTTCGAGACCATAGCAGCCTTGCGCTCTTCGTCGAGGTTAACGACGCCGTCCTCGGAGAGCTTTTCCAGCGCCATTTCCACCATGCCGACCGCGCCGTCCACGATCATCTTGCGCGCGTCGATCAGCGCGGACGCCTGCTGGCGCTGCAGCATGGAGGCAGCGATCTCAGGAGCGTACGCGAGATCCGTGATCCGCGCGTCGAGGATCTCAATACCCGCTTCGCTCACTTTGCTCTGGATCTCCTCGCGGATGCGCTTTGCGACCGTTTCCGTAGAGCCGCGCAGGCTGCCGTCATCCGCGATACCGTCGCCGGTCGTATCGACGTTCTGGGCGATATCATAGGGGTAGAGCTTGACGATGTTGCGGACGGCCGCGTCACTCTGGAGCGACAGGTATTCTTTGTAATTGTCTACGGTAAAGACAGCCTGTGCCGTGTCCACGACGCGCCACATGACCGCGACGCCGATCTCGACAGGATTTCCTAGGACGTCGTTCACCTTCTGTTTTGCGTTGCTCAGCGTCATGATCTTCAGAGAGATCTTTTTGCTGACAAGCTCTACCTGCTGCGTATGTCCGCTGAAACCTGACACCATCACGGCAGCCTTGCTCTTGCCGCCCTCGACATCACCGCTCTGTCCCAGTCGCGTCTTGGCTGCAGGATTGACACCGACGCAGAAGGGGTTCACCCAGTAAAAACCGGCATCCTTGAGTGTTCCGACATACTTACCGAAGAGCGTCAGGACCAGCGCTTCCTGCGGGCCCAGAACCTTGAGGCCAAGGAACGGAACCCAGCCGACGCAGAGCCAGAAGATGGCGACGATCATCAGGGTGATCCCCAGACCTTCGCCCTTCGACCCACCGTAGACCAGGACGGGGATCGCTGCCAGATACAGGAGGATCCAGATGATCATCATAAGAAATCCGTTGCTGTACTTGTTTAAAACCTTTTCTTTCATGACTTTCTCCTTTTTAAAAAAGTCGGGCGGCAGTGCCGCCAGATTCATTGTGATATCAATATGATATCATAAAGATTTTCGTTGTCAATACATTTTTTCGCTTCTTCAGAAAAGAAGGCGTTCCTTGAAACCCCACCATGTTCATGGTAAAATGGCGAACATGGTTCTTTTGATTTCCTTTCTGTTTTTGATAGGCCTGTTACTCAAATACAGCTGCGGCAGGCTCCGGAAAAGCATTTTTACAGCGCTGCCGATGTTCCTGTTCGCCGCGCTGCTGATCTCGTGTTCCGCTCCGCCGGAAGAAACAGATCCCCGTCCGTTTATTGAGAAACTGGAAAGCGCTGCGCCGGTGAAAATCCTGATCGTTGGAGATTCTATCGGGTTTGGAACCGGTGCGAGTTCCGAAAAGACCAGTTGGGCGGAACTGATGAAGACAGAACTGAAGCAGACCTATGGGTCGGATGTTCTTCTTACAAATCTCTCCATGGGCGGATGCAGCTCGATCTGCGGGTATGCCAGAGTGATGGAACTGGATGACGGGAAAACCTATGATCTCGCGGTGATATGCTACGGTGAAAATGATGCAGAGGAGGATTTTGAACTGTATTATGAATCCATTCTCCGAGCCCTTCGAAACAGATATCCGGGGATTGAGATCATCTGCATTCAGGAATCTTCGCAGCGAGAGTTTACGGTAAAGATGCGCAGGATCGCCGAAATCGCGGAGCACTATAAATGTCCGGTGGTGGATACGATCACACCGTTTTCCGCGGATTATGATTCTTATGTTAAAGACGGGACACACCCCAATGATGCCGGACACAGGATCTATGCGGACGCGGTTCTTGCTGCCGTTCGTGAGATGGTGATCGGCAGAAAGATCGAGCCGAAGGATATCGAACCTGCTTCTGCGTCTGTACGGCTTTTTGATGATTTTGTGTGGTTTCCGAGGGAATCATTTCGAAAGGACGGACAGACCTTTACCTGTGAGGTGGAACGCGCCATCGTCGGGAATGGTCTCGCGGATGCTGTCGGCGGCGGAAACGGAGCGGTAATGATCACCGATGTTTTTGACTACAGCGGGGAGAACAATATCAGAGTTCTGAACAACGATAAAGAGATCGCATACAGGGAGGCCTCATGGTCCTTTGAGTTCAAGCAGAGGCATATTCCGATCCTGGCAGCGGATGTTACGCTGGATCCGGGAACACTTTCCATAACATTTGAAAATGCGGAACAGCTGGAGGAATTTGAGGGAATCGGTTTTCTGGCGGCAAAGCAGGAAAATTTCTAAATTTTTTCTTGACAATCATTTTGTACTGGTGATACAATCCCTTTCAATGAAGGCAAAGGCGTCTTAACGAAAGTTAAGGCGCCTTTTTCTGTGTCCTTCAGCAGGCGATGCAACGGGGCTTCGCGCGCAAGGCGCCCATGCATCGTTTTTTATTATCAGTGAAGACTGGCTGAAAGAGGAAGGAGGAAAAAAAGATGGAAGAAGTCATGAGTCTGGTCAGCAGTGAAGTCTTTGGCGTCTGGTTCCTGATCGGCGCCGCACTGGTCTTCTGGATGCAGGCAGGATTTGCCATGGTGGAGGCGGGCTTTACCCGCGCGAAGAACACCGGCAATATCATCATGAAGAATCTGATGGATTTTTGTATCGGTACCTGCGTGTTTGTGCCCCTCGGTTTTGGTCTGCTCCTTGGAGAGGATACGCTCGGAGGGTTTATCGGAAAACCCACGCTCGCGATCTTTTCGGATTATCAGAACTTTGACTGGTCAAATTTCGTGTTCAACCTGGTGTTCTGCGCGACGACGGCAACGATCGTCTCGGGTGCCATGGCGGAGCGTACGAGATTTATCTCTTACTGCATCTATTCCGCAGTGATCTCCGCGGTGATCTATCCGATCGAGGCTCACTGGATCTGGGGCGGCGGCTGGCTTTCCGAGCTTGGGTTCCATGATTTTGCAGGATCCTGCGCGATCCACATGGTGGGTGGTATCTCCGCAATGATCGGCGCCGCGTTACTGGGGCCCCGTATCGGCAAGTTTGTCAAAAACAAAGAAGGTAAGATCACACGCGTCAACGCGTTCCCCGGCCACAACCTCGCGCTCGGTGCCCTGGGTGTGTTCATTCTGTGGCTTGGCTGGTATGGCTTTAACGGCGCGGCTTGTGTTACCGTTGATCAGCTGGGCAGTGTGTTCGTGACCACGACAGTTGCTCCGGCAGTTGCCACGGTCGTAACGATGATCTTTACCTGGGTGAAATACGGCAAGCCTGATGTTTCCATGAGTCTGAACGCGTCTCTGGCGGGCCTTGTGGCTATCACAGCACCCTGTGACGTGACGGATGTGACCGGCGCCATCATCATCGGCGCGGTATCCGGTCTGCTGGTAGTCTTCGGTGTCTGGTTCCTGGATGAAAAGCTGCGGATCGATGATCCCGTCGGTGCTGTTGCGGTCCATATGCTGAACGGTATCTGGGGAACCATCGCGGTTGGTCTGTTCGCGACTCCCAGCGCACCCGGAAACGATGGTGTAGTCGGTCTCTTCTACGGCGGCGGTTTTGATCAGCTTGGGATCCAGCTGCTGGGCTTCGGCGCGGTCGCTCTCTGGACAGCGGTTACGATCTCGATCGCGTTTATTCTTATCAAAAAGACACTTGGACTTCGTGTAACGGAAGAAGAGGAGATCACGGGTCTGGATGCTACGGAACATGGTCTGGCAAGCGCCTACTCCGGATTCTCCATCATGGACGTTTCCAACACGATGATCGTCGATGCCAACGAGAACACGGATCTTGGTACCATCGAGTACGCCGAGGCCAGTGCCGCACAGAAGGATGCGGCGGTCAAGGTAGTGAGCGAGGCGCCTCTTGCGCCGGAGTTCGATTCCGGAATGCACAAGGTTTCCATCATCTGCAAGCTTGCGCGGTTTGATGTATTAAAGAGGGCACTCAATGATCTCGGTGTGACTGGTATGACGATGACGCAGGTCATGGGCTGCGGTATCCAGAAGGGATCCGGCGAGCGCTACCGTGGTGTCGAGGTCGATGCTACCCTGCTTCCCAAGATCAAGGTCGAGGTTATTGTTTCCAAGATCCCGGTGGACAAAGTCATCGAGACCGCGAAACGCGTACTTTACACCGGACATATCGGCGACGGCAAGATCTTTGTCTACAATGTCAGCCGTGTTGTCAAGGTCCGAACCGGTGAAGAGGATTACAATGCTCTGCAGGATGTGGAGTGATCGGACAAAAGAACGCAGTTTTGACAGAATGAAAACGGAGTTTGTGCCATGAGACAATTTCATGAGGAATGTGGTATTTTCGGAATCCGAACGGCGCATGCCGGTCCTCTGGCACATGTTGTCGCAGCAGGCCTGACCGCACTGCAGCATCGCGGTCAGGAAGCTGCAGGCATCGCAGTCAATGAAGACCGCACCATCCGGTACCATAAGGGACTGGGTCTGGTGCATGAAGTGTTCCCCCCCGCCCGGCTGGAAGAGCTCGGCGGGGGCAGCATCGCTGTAGGGCATGTGCGTTATTCGACCAGCGGCGCCAACACGGTCGCCAACGCGCAGCCTATGGTGGTCAAGCATGTCAAAGGTCAGCTCGCTGTCTGCCATAATGGAAATCTGACCAATTCGTATGAACTTCGCCGCCAGCTTGAGCTGAGCGGCTGCATCTTTCAGACCACAAGCGACACGGAGGTCATCTCTTATCTGATCACGCGAAAGCGCCTGGAAACCCCGTCTATCGAAGAGGCGGTCCGCCTTGCGGTCCAGGAGATCCATGGCGCGTTTTCCCTGATCCTGATGTCACCGACCAAGCTGATCGCGTGCCGCGACCGCTTTGGGATCAGGCCGCTCTGTCTGGGAAAGATGCCGTCCGGTGATACGGTTTTTGCTTCGGAAAGCTGTGCGCTCGACGCTGTAGGCGCGCAGCTTGTACGCGAACTTTCGCCCGGCGAGATGATCGTCGCGGATGACGAAGGGATTCGTTCGCTGCACTGTTTTCCGGAGCAGAAAAAAGAAGCTCTCTGCGTATTTGAGTATATCTATTTCGCGCGTCCGGATTCGGTCATCCGCGGCAGCAGTGTGCATGAAGCGAGAAAACAGGCCGGCGCGTATCTTGCCATGGATCACCCGGTTCCCGCCGATGTGGTCATCGGCGTGCCGGATTCCGGACTTGACGCCGCGGTCGGATTCGCCATGCAGTCCGGAATCCCCTACGGGATCGGCCTGATCAAGAACAAATATATCGGGCGTACCTTCATCGCGCCCACACAGGACGCGCGCGACCATATGGTCAGGCTCAAGCTCAACGCTGTGGCTTCAGCGGTCAAGGACAAGCGCGTCGTACTCATCGACGATTCGAT
>JAILFA010000153.1 GCA_024687125.1 Lachnospiraceae bacterium | reverse complement strand
GCCGGTTCCCAGTCCCATGATCGTCTCATAGGTATCAAAATCAGGATTCTCGCGGAAGCTCATGGCCGCCGCTTTGACCGCCTTCTGTTCGGCGGGCGTGTACGCGTGCAGCGCGTGCTCTACCTTGTTGCCGAGCTGGGCAAGGACACCGTCGGGAATATCCCGCGGATTCTGTGTGCAGAAGTAGACGCCCACGCCCTTGGAGCGGATGAGCTTGACGACCTGCTCAATCTTGTCGAGCAGAGCTTTGGAGGCGCCGCTGAACAGCAGATGCGCTTCATCAAAGAAGAAGACCATCTTGGGCTTATCGAGATCTCCCACCTCGGGAAGCGTCTCAAAGAGTTCGGAGAGGAGCCAAAGCAGGAATGTAGAATAAAGCCGACCGTTGTTGATGAGGCTCTCCGAGTCCAGAACGTTGATCATGCCGCGGCCGCCGTCCCCGAGCGTGAACCAGTCGCTGATGTTCAGGGCCGTCTCACCGAAGAACGTCTCGCCGCCGTCGAGCTCCAGTGCCACGACCGCCCGGAGGATCGTATCGACCGAGGCTCTCGCAATATTGCCGTAGGCAGCGGAAAACTCCTTGTTGTGCTCGCTGATATAGGAGAGCAGCGCCTTCAGATCCTTGGTATCGATCAAAAGCAGATCATTGTCGTCCGCAATCTTGAAGGCGATCGTCAGGATCGATGCCTGCAGATCGTTGAGATTCAGGATGCGCGAGAGCAGGAGCGGTCCCATTTCCGAGATCGTGGTCCGAAGCTGAATACCCTTTTCCCCATAGATATCCCAGAAGGTCACGGGATAGCCCTGATAGGAAAATCCATGCTCTGAAAGACCGAAGCGCTCGATCCTCGCCTGCATATCCGCGCTGTCTGTACCGGGGTTCATGATACCCGCAATGTCCCCCTTGACATCCGCCATGAAGACCGGTACGCCCATGTCGCTGAACGATTCCGCGAGTACCTTCAGTGTGACCGTTTTTCCTGTCCCGGTCGCACCCGCGATCATTCCGTGCCGGTTTGCCATCTGCGGCAGCAGAAATGCGCCTTTTCCGTCACTTCCGAGTCCTACCCAAACCTCACCGTCTACTACCATGATCTCTCCCCCTTATTTATTTTTTTGAACTGTTATTCCACCACCCCGTACAGGATCCGAGCGATCTCGGAATCTTTGTCGAGGATCAGCGTCTTGTTTCCGCCTTTCAGCGATTCCCTGAGTGCATCCAGCGACCGGATGTAGTTGTAGAAAGCTGCTTTGTCCTCCGTGTTATAGGCCTTCTGCAGAGTCTGCATGTAGGAGGCCTCGCCCTCAGCCGCGAGCACAGCCGCCTGCTTCTCCGCCTCCGCCTTCATGATGGTGACCTGCCGGTCGGTTTCGTTGCGGATCTTCTGTGCCTCAGCCTCACCTTCGGCGCGGTAGGATGCCGCGATGTTCTGACGCTCGGAGATCATGCGCTCATATACGGCTGCCCGGTTGTCATCCGGCAGATCCAGCGCCTTGATCTGCGCCTGTACGATCTCGATACCATAGGCGGCGATGTCCTCCGCCGCGTCAGAAGTGATCATCTCTGTCAGCTTCTCGCCGCGGGCATCGATCACTTCATCCTGAGACATCGAGGAGATCACGTTTTTCGTCGCGTTGTAGACAGCGGCCTCAATGCGCTCCTGCGCACGCGCGTCGATCGCGTTCAGCGTCTGGACATACTTCACCGCATCCACGACGCGCCAGGTCACATATGTGTCCGTGATCATCGACTTCTTGTCGCGCGTGATGACGTCGGACTGCGGGATATCATACAGGACGAGCGCCGCACTGATGGGCTGCGTCGTCTGGATGAACGGCACCTTGAACTTGAGTCCGGGGGTCTGCTCCACATCGATGATCTTGCCGAACTGGCGCACGACCACAAACTGCTTCTGCTTGACCGTATAGAGGGAATTGAATACAACGACCGCCGCCGCGATCACGATGATGATGATGATGACCTGTAATATTCTCTTTTTCACGGTGTCACCTCCTCATTCTCATTTGATCCCGTACCTGTTGTATCGGCAGCGTAGAAGGATTCGATCGGCAGAAGCTCCTGCGTGTTGCCGTCCGTGATGATGACCTTGACGCCGGGGAGCACTTCCTCCATTGCCTCATAGAACATACGCTGCTTGGTGATGAGCGGATATTTCTGATACTCCGCGTACATGCGGTCAAAGCGCTCCGCCTGACCTTCCGCTTCGGCGATACGCGCCTGCTTATCCGCTTCCGCCTGCTGCGTGATCTTATCCGCGTTGGCTTCCGCCCGCGGAATCTGCTCATTCTGATATTTCTTCGCGTTATTGACAGCGGTCTCCTTGCCCTGCTTGGCCGTCTCAACCTCCTTGAAGGCCTGGACGATCTCCGGTGTCGGCGGCTCCGCGTCCTGTACGGAGACATTGACCACGGTCAGGCCGACCTGCTGCCGCGTCAGTTCCTCCTGGAGCTTCTCCTTGACCTCCGCCTGGATCTGCCCCTTGGCCGTCGTGATGACTTCATCCACAGGGTAGTTGATCACGGTCGAACGAATACACGCGAGCGCCATGTTCTTCATCGTGATCTCCGGCTCCTTGGTGTTGTAGAGATATGCCACAGGATCGCTCACCTTATATTCCAGGTAGAAATCGATATCGACGAAATTGAAATCGGAGGTGATCATGACGCCCTCTTCTTCCACGGAGATGTTCTGTCCGCCCTCGACCTGATAGCCGATGCCGATGCCGTGGGTCGTCATATCCACCTTGTGCACCTGTTGAAGCAGCGGCACCTTGAAATACAGTCCCGCCGTATCCGTCCGGACGATCTGTCCGAACATGGTCAGCACTGCCTG
>JAILFA010000149.1 GCA_024687125.1 Lachnospiraceae bacterium | reverse complement strand
CTGCGTAGTGAACGGAACAAAGATCGCCGTAGATGAAGTCGTAAGGCTTCTCTCTATTTCGATCAGATTCAGGGCCAGTGGGAGCGAGCTCATCAGCCCCTGTTCCTGCTGGTAGTCAAGCCTTATCAGGCTGCAGTTATGCTTCTGGATGAGAGAGGCCATCCTGAATACATTGTTCTCCAGCTCCGCTTCGCTCTTCCCTGTGTTCATGATGAGGAACGTGACTATGAACATCCTCTCATTCTGGCTCTGCAGCTCCCGCAGAAGAGATTTCGCATCCGTTCCGTATGTCGCCAGATCCGATGGGATTATGTCCATGTCATAGCCGGATCTTACGGCCTTTTTCTGCTCCTCGATCTTGGAACGGTCGAGCTCCGTGATCGTATGCTTGATCTGCTTTATAGCGGCTGCCTGGTCCATCGACCGTATATGCATCGTAACAACCAGATCCGAATCCATATCAAGGATATCAGCAAGCATCTCGTCCGAGATCTCGGGTGCCGTGATCGACAAAAAGCTCATCGCGCCGTATGTCCCGCCCATTTCAAACTGCCTGTTCTTTTTGAACGTGAATGATGAAGGCGCGATAAAATCCTTTACAGAGAGACCGCTCTCCGGCAGCCATTTCCAGTCGAACGAGAATGACTGTCTCTCCCCGATATGGAACATGGTATGCATGATCTCCAGTCTTTCTTTTCCGTTTAATGCTTTTGCTTCTGCGCCGAGCCGCTTAAAGTTATTCAGTACACCGGTCTCGACATTGGCAAGCTTTGAGCGGGCCTCCGAGATATCCTTCGCATTGATCCCGAATGTGATAAACTTCCTTTTCATCAGACCTTTATTACCCTTGGTCAGCTGCTTTTTGATCATATCCGAGTATTCCTCCCTGATGGAGTCAAACCCGTCATCCTTCATAGGGAAATAAATCTGCTTTTTATACTCTTCCTCATCCACAACAGTATTTATAAATCCGATCTCGAAATGCACCGAGCTGTCGAAGAAGTTCAAAAAAGCGCACCATCCGTCAAAGATGGCATGCCTGTTCTCTTCGAGTGCCAGCCGGTAATTGATATCCCCGAACTCTACAGTGCGGCTGAAATACCCGTCAGTAACCCTGCAGGTACCGTCCTTATACATCCTGATGAACGGGATCGATTCCTGTGCTGTCCCCGGTGCCAATGATTTATCCTTTATCAGCAACCTTTTCTGCCTCCTTTTCCGCATCGGCCTGCCGGAGCAGGCATGCATAGTAATTGTTTGTTTTGTAAGGCCTGATCTTTGGCCTTTTGAATTTTGCCTGAATGATCTGCTTCAGGATCTTTTCCAGGGGCTGTCCGTTCTTTTCGAACATTGCGAACAGAAAGAACGGGATCATCACGACCATCATTCCCATGACAGCCGATCCGATATCAACTCCAAAGTGCCTGAGCACAAAAAAGACCGGAAGTCCCGCTGCGGCTCCCGATCCGAAACATACAAGCTGACGCTTGGTCAGGTTGAAGAATACCTTTGTCTTAACCTTCGACAGATCACGCGGTATCGATATATAAGATGCCATTTCTTGTCCTTTCTAATGTGCCGAGAATACCGAGCGTGCGAGCGATCCGGTCTTAAACAGTGTGAAGCACAGAAGAATCGTGTATCCGACGATCCCCCAAAGCGTTCCGGTCACATCCGACGATATCGTTATGCTCTGGATCAGCACCGCATATATGGCCACGCAGATAAGGATCAGAAAGCCCTGGAAACCCAGTGCGGCAAGACTCCTCAGATAGTTTTGACCTATATGGCTCTGTTCCCTGTTTCCGAAAGTCGAGAGCGGTATAGGCGCAAGGCTCGTCATGAGATAGATCTCGATCATGCGGGCATAAACGATAACAAAGATGATCTTGCTGAGCGCGTACAGTGTTATCTGTATCACACCCGACTGAAGATACAGTCCGAACAGGGCCCCGTTGCCCATCGCATCGACAGTATCAGCCAGCTCGGCAAGCTGATCGGCAGTCACTCCAGTAGTGGAACCGATCATTCCTCCCGCCTCATTTACAATCTGCTGCGCAACATCAAATATCGCCATTACGATGTCGAAGGTATGGCTGATGACAGTAACTGCTATAAAGGTCTTGATGATCCATTTAAAGAATATCCAGGTCTCAAAGTTAGCCAGGTTGTTATGCTCTA
>JAILFA010000138.1 GCA_024687125.1 Lachnospiraceae bacterium | reverse complement strand
ACAGGGCTGCGGTGCACGCCAGCGGTTTTTCCCCACGGGCGGAGCCGCGAAAGGAATCCCTTTGAATGCCGTGATCCGCGGATCTGCAGCAGGCAGACCCCTCACTTTGCCGTTTTCGGTTGTAACGATCCTGAGCATAGTCCCTCCTCTCACAGCCTGACAGCAGGCATCGATGCGCCTCAAAACGCAAGTATAATAGTAGCATACAGGGACGAAAATGACAAACCCATCAAAAAACCCGCCTGATCACTCAGGCGGGTCTGATTTCTGTTATGATCGCTCTTATCTCGCGTGCATCGCCGCGTTCCAGTCCGCGATCCCCATGATGCCGGCGGCGCGCTGGACATATCCGCCGTCTCCCAGATGCTGGTAGAACTCAAAGGCAAGCTTATGGGAACCGTCCTGTCTGGTCAGGCCGACGGCAAGTCCCTGCGCGATCTCAGCCGCCGCATCGGTCTGGCGGTTGAAGATGATCATGGTCAGATACTGATTGGTCATCACGCGCTGATAGGCATAGGTGATCATGGCCGCCTGCGCCTCCTCGCCCTGCGTCGAGGTGTATCCGACCTCGGTCAGAAGGATCGGCCGCACCGCACCCTTGGTGTTGCGGAACTGCGGCTGCGCCATGTAATCGGTCAGAACCTCGATGTTCTCCATCGTGAGATACGCTGTATCCTGGTTGTGCTGTACATAGGACACCATGGTCTCACTCTTGGGCGTCCAGAAAGGAGTCCAGTTCATCGGGCAGTTGTACGGATGCTCTGCAAGCCCCCAGTCAATATTGCCCTGGGACTGGATGCAGTAATTGACTGCTTCGATCATGCTCCGCGCGGAGTAGTAGGAACCCGGATTGTGCACCTTAGTCCAGTTCTGATCGACGCTGATGCAGACATAGGCATTGGCGTGGCGGCTCTTGATGGCGTTGTAGCAGACACGAACGGAATCCGCATAGAGCTGCGCATAAGCCATTTCATCGGCCACGGCACAGTAATTCCAGGCATTCTTGGCATTGACCTCATTGGCGATGATCCAGTTGTCGACCTGACCGTAGCCGTTCTGGCCGTTATAGCGCTGCGCGAGGAAGGAAACGACCGCTTCAAGATACTCCAGCCCCTTTTCCTCGGAGGTGTTCATCATGTAATACGGGCATCTGCCGAGTCCGCCTCTGGAATGCGGGGAGATCAGGAATTCCTCTCCGCGTGCATAGGGATTGAGCAGGACCATGGTGAGGCCCATGCCCTGCGAAGAGCTGACCCTGACCACATGATCGTACTGGGACATGTAGCCGGAGTCAAAACCGTAGGTCTTTCCATTGTAGTTATAGGTGATCGCACCGTTTCCGCCGACGACATCAGCGATATTGATATTGTAGGCACCCTGCTGGACGCCGAGAGAAACGACCTCGGTATTGCCATTGCCGATCTTGGCGCCGTCCAGGATCAGGCCCTTTTTGCCGCCGTTTCTGCGGCCTGCGCTGCCGCCGGCAAGAGCCTCGGGGTTCGTGATATAGTGTCCGCCGGTCACAGGGACAAACGCCCCGCCCTGCTTGACCGCGACCTGGAACTTGTCATAAAGGTGATTGGATGCTGTGTTGTACCCAAGCGCACAGCTCATCACAGCCGAAGGACCGATCGGCGCGGATGCGACAGGGTTGCCCGCAGGGCCGCCCTGATAGACCTTTTCCGCAAAGAGATAGTACTGACCGTCGTCACTGTCCGGCAGATCACTTGCGGAAATATTGACATTGACGCTGTCTCCGCCGATCGTCACGGAATTGATGTTTACGGCGCCGGTACCGGCTGCCTGAGCCCGCTCTCCCATCGCGGTAAAACCGCCGGCAAAGAGCATTCCGCCAAGCATAAAAGCGATCGCGGCAGATAAGATCCTTTTCTTCACAGAGTATCCCCCTTTAACAAATGTAACAAACAAATCGCAAAACAAAGCGCGTCAGATTTGTATTGTAACCTAACAGATGCTCCGCGTCAATGGATTTTGTAAAAATTATTACAAAATTGTTACATTTTTGTTACTTTGCGTTTTTCCTTATCTCTATCCTGCGTAAAACATCCCTTCGAAGGTATCATAGGTCAGCAGCTTCTTGCCCGCGGACAGGATATACCTGCCGAAATCTTCCTCATAGAACACATAGATCCTGACGATACTTCCGTCTTCCAGCGTAAAGTCCACAAAGGTCTCCAGATCGGTATCCATAAACTTCAGGACATCGCCCTTTTTCAGATCCACTGTCTCATTCGTCTCCCGAAGCGTCTTTTCGCTGACCACCGGCACCCCGATGATCGGCTGTTCCAGTGTCAGCTCATACTGCTGATCCTCACTGATCTGCACGACCGGCTCTTTGGGCACCAGCCGCCCGTCGCCCGACAGATCATAGGTCATATCACAGTAGATCATGGAAAGCAGCTCGGACATAGTGGTGATACGGATGTTCGACAGATCTGTCACAAGCATTCTTCTGGCATAGTATTCATCCGGTTCCATGCTCCCGTTATCCCAGAACCAGAACCACCCGCTGAGGAGCTGCGTCTGTTCGATCTTTCCCTTTTCAAGGCTGTAGATCTCGATGAAATCCCAGTCATACTCCGAATATCCGACCATCAGGAAAGTCTTCCCCCCTCTGTGGGCGAGATACAGCTCCTGAATGCCCATCTCCTCGCCAAGCTCAAGAACCGCCGCATCTTCACTGTTATAGTAGACCCGAAGCCCTGTCAGATAATCATACTCCGTGATCTCCGGATCGAATTCCTCCTGTACCACGATCCAGTCCGTCTCACCGTTATCATTGCCGTCAAACTCGACCTTGTCGTACAGCGGCAGCTGGATCACCCAGTCCTCGCCCGCGGGATACCGCCATTTGTCCGCAAAAAGGCTTCCGTCCTTATCCTCCGAAAAAGCGATCGAGACGACAGCATCAAAGGGCGCAAACGTCATGGCGTCAAAAGCAAAGGTGATCCCTTCGGGTCCCAGCGCCCAGCTTGCACACTGTCCTTCCGCCAGATCCTTTTTTACCAGATCCGCGTAATCCTTCAGGATGGTTTCTTCGTCTCCGCCGTCAGGGCCGCTCATGAAATCTGAGTAGAGATACCTCAGTTTTTCAGCGACGATCGAAAAAACGGCATCCGGATCAGCAAGTACATCGCTGAGTGCAAGATCCTCTCCGGTCTCCGGTATGATATTATAGGCGTCATAATAGCTTACGATATACTCACCGCGGGTATCCGTTCGTTTTACCAGGAAACTCAGAAGTTCTTCATCCGCCCGCATCACATCGATGGTCCATTTGTTCGTGAGCGGGATTGATCCGCCCTCTGCCTCCGCTTCCTTCTGGATCTCAATATCCGACATCTTCCCGACAGCGACCGAATCCTTCATGAACATATTGCCCTCTTCCGTGGCGATCAGATCGTTCACGACCATAAGCTTTTTGTCCAGTTCGGGCCAGGCTGCTGCGGTGTCATCGGTAAGGCCGATGCGGTCATAGGAATAGGAGATCAGCAGCTGTCTCATGCTTTCACTCCACTGATCATCTACCTTCTTCTGAAGGTAAATCCCCAGACCGGCAGGACTTTCCGTCTTTACGGCATTTTTGCTGTCATTCTCATCCGGCTCCTGCTGCTCGGGATCTTCTGTTTCCGTGCCGTCCTCTTTCTCGTCTTCTTCGTCCTCTTCTTTTTCTTCCTCTTCTTCCTCGTCCTCTTCGTCTTCTTCGTCCTCGTCATCCTTCTGCGCATGCTTCTTAGAGGAGCGGTCAGACCCCTTGCCCGCGTCATCTCCGCAGGCACAGGCCGCAGCAAGCATGGTAAGCACCAGGAAAAGTGCAAGCAGCATTTTCTTCATCTTTTTCATTCGATCCATCCTTCCTGTCCGTAAGTCACCCGGTTATGCCGATCGTCAAGATCATCTTCTTTTTTCTGTACAGCTTTGTCCACCTCATCCTCATATCCTGTGAGGGCAGCAAAGGGCGAAAACTGAGCGGCCCGTTTATCCGCGGACATCCGGGGATGATTCCTGGATTCGTGATGCGGCAGATCGATGATATCCGCATAATCTGCCGGTGTTCTGTGTGAACTGGCCATTTTTCCCTTTCCGGTCAAAAGATCCACGCTTTTCATTGTAACATAATCTGCCGATCGGAAAAAGTCTCACGCCTTGTGCCCGCCCACCTGCGCGTTGCGCTCGATCGTCATGGCTCCCTCCTGCAGGTTCATACCCTTTAATATGGCATTCTTTCCATACCTCTTCTGGATGTTCAGGACAGCATGCTGCAGGCTTTTTTCCTTTTCATCGGCAGCTCGCGCCGCTTCCCTCTCCTGCTCCCGCGCGGTATAGTCGGTAAAAAGGTCCAGCTGCTCGCAGACCGGCTCATCCGATTTTGCGGCGGCCTGGTCCTCGCGGACCGTATTCTCGGCCACGACCGTCACGCGGCGCACCAGCAGATCCGGGTTCACGACACGGTCGTACAGCTCCATCATCGCATCGATGATCTTTCTGGTGGAGCTGGTAAACCCGCCGAGGTTTGCCGTGCCGTGCGCGTGTTTCGGGACCTTCCTGCCGTAGCGGTCGATGGTCACCGGCCCGTGATATCTCGCACGCCGGTCCGGATCCGTCAGATTTTCTACATCATAGCCGATGGTCAGGACGACGGCATCACAGACCAGTTCCTTATCCACCAGGTCCAGGACCAGAAGATCCGTCATCTCACGGGTGATGAGCTTTGCTCCGTTAAAATCATAGGGATGCTGAAGAACCTGCCCGCTGGAAACGCTCCGTGTCTCCGGGATATAGGAGCGCACGTCCGATAGGGTTGTGGGTTCATATCCCCAGGCATGGTCGATCAGGAGCTCCGCACCGACACCGAAGAGACGGTACAGCAGTTCCTCTCCCCGGTAAGGGTCGTCACTCACGGACACCCGCGCGATATCGCCCATGGTGCGGATATCGTACGGAGCAAGCCTGTCCGCCGTCCCGCGGCCGACACGCCAGATATCCGTGATCGGCTCATGGCTCCAGAGCTTCTCGCGGTAGCTGCGTTCGTCGAGCTCCGCGATCCTGACGCCGTCTTCGTCCGCCGGCATATGCTTCGCGACTACATCCATCGCGACCTTGGCGAGGAACAGGTTCGTCCCGATCCCGGCCGTTGCCGTGATCCCCGTCTCCTTAAGCACCGCACGGATCATCCGGATCGTCAGTTCATGGGGCGTCATCTGATAGGTGGAAAGATAGGCGGTCACATCGATGAAGACCTCATCTATGCTGTAGGCAAAGATGTCCTCCGGGGCAACAAAGCCCAGGTAGATACTGTAGATTCTGGTACTGATGTCCATGTACCGCGACATACGGGGAGGAGCCACGATATATCCGAGTGCCAGAGACGGATCCTCCCTGCCCGCGCTGTCCCTGTATTCTCCGGCAAACCGATTTCCCGGCGCGTTTCTTATACGCTCCCGGTTTACCTGCGCCACCCGCTGCTCCACCTCAAAGAGCCTGGGGCGCCCCGGGATCCCGTATTCCTTGAGCGCCGGCGATACGGCAAGCACGATCGTCTTGCTGGTCCTTGCCTCGTCCGCCACGACAAGATGCGCCGTCAGCGGATCCAGCCCCCTGTCCATACACTCACAGGAGGCGTAAAAGGATTTCAGATCGATCGCGACATAGGTGCGCTGCTGCGTATTACTCATATTGACTATTTCTGCATGCAGATCATTAGTAGGATAATGTCCGTTTATAGAACCCGTCGTTTACACCACGCACATCCATATCCAGCGATACAATGATCCCGTCATCTACCAGCCTGAAAACCTCATTTGCATCCCCCTGATACGGAATGCTGAATTCCGTCATTTCCGGATCACTGAACGCCACATTGTACTCGTTGTATATCACATGTGTTCCGCTTGCATCCAGCACATACATACCAAAATAGATCGTTCCGTCCGTATAAGTATCCAGAACATCTATGCGATAGTTTTCATCATCCTCCAGGACATATAATCCCGGCCATTTTGACAGATTGTTCTCTTCTGTAAGAGCATTGTTTTCCTGTTCCTGTTCCGATGCATCTTCAAAATCATATCCGCCTTCCTGATAGGTCGGATCATGCAGCATTTGACCGCTCTTACTGAAATCAGTAATATCAAACGAGAAATAGTCTTTATACTTTTCAAACATTTTTCGATCTTCATATAATTCGTATACATCTCCATACGGAGATACCAGAACAGTCTCTGAAAATGTTCTGTATACATAGTGTCTGCTTGAAACAATAAAAAGTGCCGTAGAACCTTGAAAACACTGGTGTTTCGCCGATTTATATGGTAAAATATGTGCATGGAAGTCTGCTCTATTCCCAGAAAAAGCTTGCACTTCATATCGGAGAAACCTCATG
>JAILFA010000126.1 GCA_024687125.1 Lachnospiraceae bacterium | reverse complement strand
CCTCTCATGCCGCCGATCTGCTTGATCTGCTGCTTGGAACCACGGGCGCCGGAGTCAGCCATGATGAACAGGTTGTTGTCCTTCTTCAGAGAATCCATCAGGGAGTCAGCCACCTTGTCGGTGGTATCCTGCCAGATCTTCAGAACGGATTCGTATCTCTCGCTGTTGGTCATCAGACCCTGTCTGTAATATCTCTGCAGCTGGTCAACCTTCTTCTGAGCTTCGGCTACGATCTCGCCCTTGCGCTCTGCGATAGCCATGTCCTCGATGGAGATGGTGGTAGCAGCCTTGGTGGAGTACTTATAGCCGATGCTCTTGATGTGGTCCAGCATCTTTACGGTCTCTGTATTTCCGTGTCTGCGGAAGCAGTGATCGATGATATTGGTAAGGTCCTTCTTCTTTACGATGAAGCAGACTTCCATGCCTGCGGGATTCTTTTCTCTGTCAACGAAGCCCAGATCCTGGGGGATGCCTTCGTTGAAGATGTATCTGCCCACGGTGGTCTCGATAAGAATAGGCTTCTTTTCGGGATCGTAGGTGTGCATGAACTTGACCTTGGCGTGGGTATCGATGACACCTGCCTGATACGCCATAAGCATCTCAGCTTCGTCGCAGAATACCTTGCCGTCGCCCTTTTCGGGACGTCTTACATAGCCGTCAGCCCTGTTCTTCTCCAGTACCTTGGGATCTTCGAATTCATCGACTCTTTCGAGCATCTTGCCGTCCTCGCCCATCTTTTCGCAGATGCCGGGGTTGGTCAGATAGTAGGAGCCGAGGATCATGTCCTGGGTAGGAGTATTGATAGGAGAACCGTCCTTAGGCGCCAGGATGTTGTTCACGGACAGCATCAGGAATCTTGCCTCTGCCTGAGCCTCCATGGTAAGAGGAACGTGAACAGCCATCTGGTCTCCGTCGAAGTCTGCATTGTAAGGAGTGCAGACCAGCGGGTGCAGCTTTATGGCCTTGCCTTCGACCAGCACAGGCTCAAAGGCCTGTATGCCCAGTCTGTGCAGTGTAGGCGCACGGTTCAGCAGTACGGGATGGTCCTGAATGATCTCATCCAGTACGTCCCAGACCTCGGGGCGGACCTTTTCGACCATTCTCTTGGCGCTCTTGATGTTGTGAGCGGTGCCGTCCTGCACCAGCTTCTTCATGATGAAGGGTTTGAAGAGCTCCAGCGCCATGGTCTTGGGAAGACCGCACTGATAGAACTTCAGTTCAGGTCCTACAACGATTACAGAACGGCCGGAGTAGTCAACACGCTTGCCCAGCAGGTTCTGACGGAAACGTCCGCCCTTACCCTTGAGCATGTCGGAAAGAGACTTGAGCGCGCGGTTGCCGGGGCCTGTAACAGGTCTGCCGCGGCGGCCGTTGTCGATCAGCGCGTCCACAGCCTCCTGCAGCATGCGCTTTTCATTGCGGACGATGATATCCGGCGCACCCAGCTCCAGCAGTCTCTTCAGACGATTGTTGCGGTTGATGATGCGGCGGTAAAGATCATTCAGGTCAGACGTCGCAAAACGTCCGCCGTCCAGCTGAACCATCGGGCGCAGATCCGGCGGAATGACCGGAATGCAGTCCATGACCATCCATGCGGGAACGCCGCCGGACTCACGGAAGGCCTCGACGACCTCCAGACGCTTGATGATACGAGCGCGCTTCTGCCCGGTGGATGTATCGACTCCCTCCTTGAGCTCCGCGTACTCCTTTTCCAGATCGATGTCCTGCAGCAGCTCCTTGATGGATTCCGCACCCATACCGGCACGGAAACGATTGCCGTACTGCTCACGCGCCTCGGCGTGTTCGCGCTCGGAGAGCACCTGCTTGTAGGCAAGATCCGTATCACCGGGATCCAGGACGATATAGGACGCAAAGTAGAGCACCTTTTCCAGTACGCGCGGGGAAAGATCCAGGATCAGGCCCATGCGGCTGGGAATGCCCTTGAAATACCAGATATGCGAGACCGGCGCAGCCAGTTCGATATGACCCATGCGCTCTCTGCGGACGCTGGACTTGGTCACCTCAACACCGCAGCGGTCGCAGACCACGCCCTTGTAGCGGATCTTCTTGTACTTGCCGCAGTGGCACTCCCAGTCCTTGGTGGGTCCGAAGATCTTTTCGCAGAAAAGACCGTCGCGCTCGGGCTTTAAGGTACGATAGTTGATCGTCTCCGGCTTGGTCACTTCGCCGTGGGACCACTCGCGGATCTTTTCCGGAGAAGCCAGGCCGATACGGATCGCGTCAAAAGTCATCGGCTGATAAGACGTCTGCCCGGAGCTCCGTCCGTTGGACGCCCGATTGATCGCTCTGTTGCTTGTAGAATCAGACATGCTGCTCTCCTCCCTTACTCATTCCCGTTGGGACTGTAGTAATCACTGTCCACGTACGCGCTGACCGTTTCCGTATCCCCGACCAGTTCACCGGTCTTTTCATCGAAACGTCCCATCGAGAATCCCGCAGCGCCAAAGTTCTCATTGTCATAGTTCCTGCGGTGATCGCCTTCCATATCATAGCGATAACCGTCATCATAATCGATGGTCTCCATGATCTCGACCTCGGTGTTGTCCTCGCGGAGCACGCGCACATCCAGACCGAGCGACTGAAGCTCCTTGAGCAGAACCTTAAAGGACTCAGGCACACCGGGCTCAGGAATATTGTCACCCTTGATGATCGCTTCGTAGGTCTTCACACGGCCGACCACATCGTCGGACTTGACCGTCAGGATCTCCTGCAGCGTGTAGGCCGCACCGTATGCCTCGAGTGCCCAGACCTCCATCTCACCGAAGCGCTGTCCGCCGAACTGTGCTTTACCGCCCAGAGGCTGCTGCGTGACCAGCGAGTAAGGACCGGTGGAACGTGCGTGGATCTTGTCATCCACCAGATGGTGCAGCTTCAGATAGTGCATGTGACCGATGGTCGTCGGCCCGTCGAAGAGCTCGCCCGTGCGGCCGTCGCGGAGCTGTACCTTGCCGTCCGCGCTGATCGGAACACCCTTCCACAGCTCACGGTGATCCAGATTCTCATGCAGCTTATCCATTATCTCGGGCATGACGAGATCCTTATACTTCTTCTCAAACTCATCCCACTCCATATTGACATAGTCATTTGCCATCAGGAGCGTATCCTGGATATCCTTTTCATCAGCACCGTCGAAGATCGGGCTCGCGATGTTCAGACCCAGCGCCTTCGCGGCCAGGGAAAGGTGGATCTCCAGAACCTGACCGATATTCATACGGCTCGGCACGCCCAGCGGATTCAGAACGATATCCAGCGGCCTTCCGTTCGGCAGATACGGCATATCCTCGATCGGCAGGATGCGGGAAACAACACCCTTGTTACCATGACGGCCGGCCATCTTGTCACCCACGGAGATCTTTCTCTTCTGAGCGATGTAGATGCGGACTGCCTGATTCACGCCCGGAGAAAGCTCGTCGCCGTTCTCACGCGTAAACACCTTGGTATCTACAACGATACCGTACTCACCGTGCGGCACCTTGAGCGACGTATCGCGCACCTCGCGCGCCTTTTCACCGAAGATCGCACGCAGCAGGCGCTCCTCAGCCGTAAGCTCCGTCTCGCCCTTGGGTGTGACCTTACCGACCAGGAAGTCTCCGGCACGGACCTCCGCACCGATACGGACGATACCGCGGTCATCAAGATCCTTGAGCGCTTCCTCACCGACACCCGGCACGTCGCGCGTGATCTCTTCCGGTCCGAGCTTCGTCTCACGCGCCTCCGCCTCATACTCCTCGATATGAATGGAGGTAAAGACATCGTCGCGTACCAGACGCTCGGAAAGGAGAACCGCGTCCTCGTAGTTGTAGCCTTCCCAGGTCATGAAACCGATCAGCGGGTTCTTGCCCAGACCAAGCTCACCCTCGCAGGTGGAAGGACCATCGGCGATGACCTGGCCGGCTTTGACCTTGTCGCCCTTGTAGACGATCGGCTTCTGGTTGTAGCAGTTCGACTGATTCGAACGGTCGAACTTAATCAGGTGATACTCGATCACCTCGCCGTCGTCGGATTTTTCAACGATCGTGCGCGCGTCGACAAACTCGATCACGCCGTCCTTCTTGGCGACCACGCAGACACCGGAGTCAACCGCCGTCTTGTTCTCGATGCCCGTGCCGACCACCGGCGCCTCGGTCATCATCAGCGGCACCGCCTGACGCTGCATGTTGGAACCCATCAGCGCGCGGTTCGCGTCATCGTTCTGCAGGAACGGGATCAGCGCCGTCGCGACGGAGAATACCATGCGGGGCGACACGTCCATATACTCGAACATCGCCTTGGGATATTCGGATGTCTGATCCTTATAACGGCCGGACGCGCTGTTGCGGATAAAATAACCGTCCTTGTCCAGCGGCGTCGAAGCCTGCGCTACGTGGTAATTATCCTCCTCGTCCGCGGTCAGGTAGTCGACCTCGTCCGTAACGCGCGGATTCTCGGGATCGGACTGATCCACCTTGCGGTAAGGAGCCTCGATAAAGCCATACTCATTGATACGCGCATAGCTCGCCAGTGAGTTGATCAGACCGATGTTCGGACCTTCAGGCGTCTCGATCGGGCACATGCGGCCGTAATGCGTGTAGTGAACGTCGCGGACCTCGAATCCGGCGCGGTCACGGGACAGACCGCCGGGACCGAGGGCGGAAAGACGCCTCTTGTGCGTGATCTCCGACAGCGGATTGTTCTGATCCATGAACTGAGACAGCTGCGAGGAGCCAAAGAACTCCTTGATCGCCGCCTGCACCGGTTTGATATTGATCAGCGTCTGCGGGGAAACCTCCTCCGCGTCATGGGTCGTCATGCGCTCGCGCACGACGCGCTCCAGGCGGGAGAGACCGATGCGGTACTGGTTCTGCAGCAGCTCGCCCACGCAGCGGATCCGACGGTTGCCGAGGTGATCGATATCATCGTCGTTGCCGATGCCGTACTCCAGGTGAATGTTGTAGTTGATCGAAGCGAGGATGTCCTCTCTCGTCACGTGCTTGGGAGAAAGCTCCGCGGCACGCGCGCGCAGCGCCAGATACAGCGCCTCCGGATCATCCTTGGAAGCCGCGTCCTCAAGGATCTCCTTAAGGACCGGATAGTATACTTCCCTTGTGACGCCCGCGCTCTTTAGCTCCTTGGCGTCAATATCGATGTAGGAAAGAACATCGACCATCAGGTTGGAGAGGACGCGTACGTTTCTCTCCTCCATCTGCAGCGTGACAGCCGGGATCGCCGCATCCTGGATCCTGGTCGCGAGCTCTCTGTCAACCGTCGTCCCGGCAGCCGCGATCATCTCGCCCGTCTGCTCATCGACGACATCCGCGGCCAGCACATGACCGGTGATGCGGTTCTTAAAGTGGAGCTTCTTATTGAACTTATAGCGGCCGACCTTGGCAAGATCATAGCGGCGCGCGTCAAAGAACATCGACTCGAACAGGCTCTTCGCACTGTCGACATTGAGCGGTTCGCCGGGACGGATCTTCTTATACAGCTCCAGGATACCGCCCTGATAATCCGTGCTGGGATCCTTGGACATACTCGCCTGGATCTTGGGCTCGTCGCCGAACAGTTCGAGGATCTCCTCGTTGGTCGCGACACCCAGCGAACGGATAAGCACCGTCACCGGTACCTTACGCGTGCGGTCGACACGCACATAGAACACATCGTTGGAATCCGTCTCATACTCCAGCCACGCGCCGCGGTTCGGGATCACGGTGCAGGCGATGAGCTTTTTGCCGAGCTTATCCAGCGTGATATCATAATAGATACCAGGGGAACGCACGAGCTGCGAAACGATGGCGCGCTCCGCGCCGTTGATGACAAAAGTGCCCGTCGCGGTCATTAACGGAAGATCGCCCATGAACAGCTCGTGCTCATGGATCTCATCCTTTTCCTTATTATGGAGGCGCACCTTGACGCGCAGCGGTGCCGCGTATGTCGTGTCGCGCTCCTTGCACTTTTCGATGGAATACTTGACTTCATCCTCACAGAGCTTGAAGTCGACGAATTCAAGGGAAAGCTTACCGGTAAAGTCCTCGATTGGCGAAATGTCATCGAAAACTTCCTTTAATCCTTCTTCAAGGAACCATTGATACGAGCTTTTCTGGACTTCGATCAGGTTTGGCATCTCCAGAACATCTTTCTGACGCTGGAAACTGGCCCTGAAGCTTTTACCGGACCCGGTAGGATGTAACCTGTACTTTTCCATATTGGACATTCCCCCTCCGTTATGTTGTATAGAAACTGCAATGAACTGACCGCACTGTGCCGGTTTGGGGCGCAAAAAAGCGCGCAAAAGGCCAATCCCGCACAATCGTGCATTTTCCATCGTAACGCAAGGGAATGGGGGTGTCAAGAAAAAGTTTAAGAAATTTTGATATTAGATTTGAGTGAAAATGTTCGCCACGCATACGCTCGAAAACGCTTCGCGTTTCCTCGCTTAGCGGCATTCGCCGCATAAAAAGATTCAAAAACAACCCGGAGCAAGTAAACTTGCCCGGGTTGTTTTTAATCTTTTTGCGTGGCTTACTTTAATGTAATCTTTGCGCCTTCCGCTTCCAGCTTTGCCTTGATATCGTCGGCTTCGGCCTTCGGTGCGCCTTCCTTGACCATCTTCGGTGCGCCCTCGACGAGGTCCTTGGCTTCCTTGAGGCCAAGGCCGGTGATCTCGCGGACAACCTTGATGACCTTGATCTTGTTCGGGCCAACCTCGGTCAGCTCGACATCGAACTCGGTCTTCTCTTCCTCTGCAGCACCGCCGCCTGCGCCGCCGACATTACCGGCAACGACAACACCCGCAGCTGCGCTTACACCAAACTCCTCCTCGCAGGCCTTGACAAGGTCGTTGAGTTCAAGGACGGTGAGCTCCTTGATCGCATCAATGATTTCCTGAGTAGATAACTTAGCCATTTTTAATTCTCCTTCTACTAATCTTCAAACGTGTGGATCACTCCGCTGCGGGAGCCTCTGCAGGTGCTTCCGCGGGCGCCTCGGCTGCGGGAGCTTCCTCTGCAGGTGCCTCTGCTGCCGGTGCTTCAGCAGGAGCCTCTTCCGCCTTCTCAGGCGCAGGCTCGCCATCGCCCTGCTTCTCCGCGATCTGCTTTACGACGCGCGCAAAGTTCGCGATCGGAGACTGGATGCTGCCAAGCAGCTTGGACAGCAGGACCTCTCTGGACGGGATATCCGCGATCCCGACGAGTTCCTTGGCATCGTAAAACTTGCCCTCGATAACGCCGCCCTTGACCTCAAGTGCCTGCGCAGTCTTGGCAAACTTCACGAGTACGCGTGCCGGTGCAGCCGGATCATCCTTGGAGATGGCCAGTGCACTGGGTCCGTTCAGAAGTTCATGCTCGTCGAGCTGTGCAAAATCGGTGTTCTCGAACGCACGGTGCATCATGGTATTCTTGTAGACCTTGTACACCACGCCCGCCTCGCGGAGCTGTCTGCGGAGCTGCGTATCCTGCGCAACCGTAAGACCTCTCGCGTCGACCAGAACCGCCGCCTGCGCGCCTTCGATCCGCTCTGCGATCTCCTTAACTACAGGTGCTTTCTCATCAACTTTCGCCATGGTTTTTTCCTCCTTTCTTCGATATTTCTGCTGCGTATATGCAGCCGCAACCTCGATTTCGCTTCGCTCCATCTCGGTCGCGTTACTCGCCGAACAGATCAGCCTGCGTTTGTCTGCGAGCAGCCATCGCAGGCTGACCTGCTCGGCTCTGCATATACGCGCAAAAAACGTCTCCCGGCGTGTACCGAGAGACGCTGAAAGAACCATTCCGATGCTTGCGCATCCTGTCACTTCCTCGGCGGGTGTCCAGAGTCTGCTCCGAACTTACATCCCCCTCGTTCAGGGATACCGGCTGTCTTCGGCAGGCCGCTCACGCGACCGTTGTCTAAATTATCAAAAAAGCAGCCTGTTGTCAAGAAAGAATACGCTGGATTTCTTTAGAAATTGTTAATTTGATGCACCACCGCCAAATATGATAGCCTGTTATCGGGTGGTGCGGTCCCTCGAGGAGAGGGGGTGATGCCTATGAGTCTGACAGAGATTTTGCTCTTTGCAACGTTCCTGGTTGAGCTGATAGGTCTGGTTATCCAGATAACAAAGAAATAACCGCCCCAGACTTAGCGGTCGGACGGTTATTCTCTGACTTCTGACGAGGGGCACGCGCCACCCGTATTTATAGTATAACACTCTGTTTCAAGATTTCAAGCCCCGGCCAATTACTCCACCTCAAAAATATAGCTCGCTTCGCCGAAGCCGCCGTAGTTCTGCAGAGCATCGTTGCCCCAGGAGGCGACGACCTCGTAGCGGCAGCCCCTGTGCAGGATCCAGGAATCTCCCTCTTCTGAGAAGGATTCCGTCTCCGGAGAGACCTCGCCGGCAAGCGACCAGGCGCCCGCGGCGTCCTTCTTCCACTCGCAGACCGTGATCTTCTCGGCAGGCAGCGGGAAGGCCAGGACAAACGCCGCCGCGTTCTTATCTTTGACAGCGTAGCCGTCGCTCAAAGGGATCGACAGGAAAGGCGCATCCGGATCGTCCGCCGAAGGAGCATCCACATTTCTCGCGATCAGCTCGCCGTCCACATTGTAGTAGACCCACTCCTGCGCACCCGGCGCGTAATTGAGTTTGGTCCCGTCGCCGTAGATCCGAAGGACCTGCGCCTCCGGCATGATCACCACCGGCAGCTGCTCATCCGCCAGCTCCCCGTATGCCTTGCTGTCCTCGCTGTTTTCAGCATACCCTTCCGTCCCGAGCAGTGCCGACTCGTCCGCCTCGGCGTCTTCCATCGCTTCCGGAGCTTCCATGGTCTCCATCGCCGCCTCTGCCGCGGCCGGCTCTGCTTCTGTCATCGCCTCGTCGCCCATCGCGGCGTCCTCGATCGCCTCTTCCGCCTGCGCCGCGATCTCCCCGGAAAAACTTCCCGCGCTATCCATGTCAAAGCTGGAGGACTCCTCCGATTTTTCCGCCTTCCTGGATTCACTTGATTTCGGCGCCGCGAACTCACTCGACGCGTTGTGCGAAAGATTCGAAAGACCGCCGTTCATCAATACCGCCACCGCGATCGCCGCAGCCGCGAGTACCGGGATCCCCACGATCAGTGTGCGCCGGAAGGCCTTGATTTTCCCGGACTTCTTTGCCGCAGCTGCAGAAGACGCACCCGCGCCCTCTTCTCCGGCTTTGCGGAACGCCGCCGTCTCCTCGATCAGTTCCTCATCGATCCCTCCCATCGCGTCCAACACGCGCTGTGCGTCAGCCCTCTTTGTGCTCATACGGTAAAGCCCTCCCCCTCAAGAAACTCCTTCAGTGCCCGCCTCTCTCTCATCAGGATGCTCCGCACCGTCGCCTCGTTCATGCCGGCAAAGCCCGCGATCTTCTTGGGCTCATCCATGAAAAAGTACCGGCTGATGAAAAGGTTCCTCTTCTGCGGATCCCTGCCCTTAAGAAAAGCGGAAATCGCCTTGGAGAGTTCTCCCGCCATCACCGTGTCCTCGACAGAATCTGCGGATGCGGGGATCTCCCCCGGCAGTTCCTCGGATAGTTCCTCCAGGGAAAGCGCGTACTGCGAGCCCTGCCGCTTGTCCGCCGTCCCCTTGCGATAGACATCAATGGCGAGATTTCGGGTGATCTTGCCCAGATAGGTGGAGAGCACAGACGGCCGATTGTCCGGCATGGAATTCCACGCGCGCAGGTAAGTGTCATTGACACACTCCTGTCCGTCCTGCTCATCCGCCAGGATATTCCTCGCGATCGTCATCAGGTAGCGCGCATACTTGCTCTCCGTCTCACGGATCGCCCGTTCATCGCGTTCCCAATACAATGCTACGATCTGCTGATCCTCCATGCAGCCCTCCTGCCTGCCGGGCCGTCGCGTCATCCGGGCGGGATCACTCCCTCTCACCTCTATACACGCACTCA
>JAILFA010000109.1 GCA_024687125.1 Lachnospiraceae bacterium | reverse complement strand
AGCCGCACAAACACGTCAAGTTCATTAAGATCCAGATTGTCGGTTTTGATGATCATGCTATGATGGTATTTCAGAATCATGATCTCTGTCAACACCCTGAACGGATCGTTTCGATACGGCCGAAACATTTCACCATCTTTTCGCGGTGGTGATGACCTCCTGTATATGGTATATTATTGATAATAAATGTTGTGCTGGTTTAACAGACCGATCCCCTGTAAACAAGGAGAAACCCATATGATCTCTGATGTTGATGAATTTGTCGTCTATTCCGGTGATGCCGGCTGTATGACCGCATATGTGAAGGATGAAAAACTGACGATCGAATCCGAGGTGTACGGCGAGGACGATGACTCTGAGCTGATCTACCGTTTTTCCAAAAAGGATACAAAAAAGATCTTTGCAAAAATGACACTCGAAGAACTCACGGATCATCTGCGCGAAACGCATACCTTCGGTCTTGAAAAGCTAATGGACGATCTCGGTATCGACTGGGATCAGACTGTCGAATCAGATATCTTTTGATCACTTGTTCAGAGAAATGACTATGGAAAACGAACTTGCCTCTCTCCTGTCCGCCTGGGACATTCCTGTGACCGACCGCCAGCAGGAACAGTTTGCTTTATACCGTGAGCTGCTTCTCGACTGGAACGCAAAGATCAACCTCACCCGAATCACTGAGCCGGATGCGGTTACCCGACTGCATTTTCTGGATTCTCTTGCGCTGATGCGCAGTGAACTTCCTCTGGATAACGCATCCCTGATCGATGTAGGAACCGGTGCCGGTTTTCCCGGGATCCCCCTGAAGATCATGAACCCTTCCCTGCATCTGACATTGCTGGATGCTCTGGATAAGCGCTGTCGCTTCCTGCAGGAGGTTGCTGACAGACTGGGATTAATGGACACCGGTTCGGTGACGGTCCTTCACGGCCGCGCCGAAGATATCGGAGCCGCCGGCCGCGCGGGTCATCTTCGGGAGCAGTTTGACTTCGTCACTTCGCGTGCGGTCGCAAAACTGAACATCCTGTGCGAATATGCTCTTCCGCTGCTGAAGATCGGCGGCATCTTTGCTTCCTATAAACTGGATGATGATACGGAACTGAGAGATGCGGAAAAGGCAATGCAGATCCTTTTGGCTTCTTCAGACAAAAAGATTGTTTACGAGCTGCCGGAAACGGAACCTACGCGGGCAGTCTATCTGATCCGGAAAAACGGACCGACACCGGAAAAATACCCCCGCCGGGCGGGCGTCCCGGAAAAGAAACCACTGCAGTAATCCGCTAGATCAGCCGCAGTCTCCCTTCCTTTTTCAGCGAGACCATTCCGGATCCCGCGAAGTAATTCTCCATCGCGGATCGGTCATCTGTGGAGCGTCTGCGCATGACGACCGTGTTTTCCTGCTCCTCCGCTGAGATCCCCAGAAAATTTTCTACATTTTTATAAGCGTACCCGGTGATCCCAACGGTTACTGTCTGATCAGGCGCAACCTCTTCACCGTGCAGGCGAGCCTCCGTGATCTCTTTTCCCTCCTTGCGCAGGGTCAGCTGCAAAGTGCCGGAGAACAGGAAAAAGATATGTGCCCCCTCCCATGCTTCCTGCCTGTAGATATGCTGAACAAGCCGGAGAAATCGCTCCCCCGTCATGGTCAGCTCATAGACCGCATTCTCATAGGGAAAGGCGATCATCAGATCACGGCGTGTCACGGACGGACCGAGCTTTTTGGCCCAGATGACATTGGTCGAAAGGAAGAAGACATCCATGTGAAAGATGTCCTGATAGATGTCGGCAAACAGATCGCCCAGCTGTGTTTCCCTGTGAAAACCCGGATGGGTATATTCGCACGGCATGGTAAAGAGCGTCCTGTCATATTTCTTATCGGTCTCCGTCTGAAACCGTTCATGGTAAAAGCTTACGAGGGGATCCTCCTCGGTCATCTTTTCATTTACCGGCATAAGCTGCCAGTCCCAGCTTTCCAGTCTGCGGGTCTCCTCATTCCAGTACAGGTCGAAGCGTCCGATCTGTCCGCTTCCGAATCCGGCCTGCACGATCGGCGTATCGCGGATCATGGCCGGCTCACTCAAAAAAGTATGAGAGTGCCCGCCGATGATGAAATCCGCATGCAGCGCAGGATCCGGATTCTCCGCAAGCAGTCTGTCCTCTTCGATCCCGATGTGCGTCAGCAGGATCGTGATATCCGCGGGGTCTTCCGCTGTCTCTTCCGCAACACGGTTCAATTCCCTTGTGATGGAACGTACACTGACCGCACTGTCGATCAGCTCCTCCTGCCTGATCCGGTCGGCGATCGACTCGGTAAGGAGTCCGATAAATCGGACTTTCACTCCGCCGCGTACAACATCCGCATAGGACAGGAACAGTCTTCTGTCAAGCTCTTTGACATAAAGATTGGAACAGATGATCGGAAAATCCGCGCATTTTTCGAGAAAAAGAAGGTGCGAGAGACCGTAATCCACCTCGTGATTGCCGACCTCAAATACATCCGGCTCCAGGGCATTGGCGATCTTGATGGTTGATAATCCTTTATATTCGCGGTCAATGATCGACCCCATGAACATATCTCCCGCGATCGCGTAGATGACATGCTCCTCTTCCCTGCGGATCTTATGTACAAGACCGGAAAGAAGCGCGATACCGCCGGTCTTTACACCGTCTTTTTCAGATTCCGCAAAATCACCGTGAATATCATTGGAATGTAAAAGCACGATATGCTGCAGCGCTTTCTTCGGCATGGTCACTTATCTCTCCCGCTTATCCGCTTCTTTTCCGGTCTTCAGATAGACCATCAGGACCGAAACATCCGCCGGTGTTACCCCGGCAAGGCGCATCGCCTGACCGATATTTGCCGGACGGAAGGTCTTCAGCTTCTGCCGCGCTTCCAGGCGAAGTGAGGAAACCCGGTCATAATCAATATCCTCCGGGATCTTCTGATGCTCTGCCTTGCGGAACTGCGCGACCTGCCGCTCCTGTCGTTCGATATATCCGGCATAATGGAGATCGATCTCCACCTGTTCGATCACCTCCGCGGACAGGATCGGACGTTCTTTGTCCAGGGGAGCGATATTCTCATAGGACAGCTCCGGACGGCCAAGCAGCTCCGCGAGGCTCACTCCCGTCTTGAGGGGGGCACTTCCCAGGAGAGCCAGTGTTTTCTGCACCGACTCCGATGCGCCGATGACCGTCTTCTGCAGGCGCTGTTTCTCCGCTTCAATGGCGGCGCGTTTTTCTCTTAGCTTATCGATCTGCTTCTTAGAAACGAGTCCCGCGGCGTACCCCTTTTCCCTGAGACGCAGGTCAGCGTTATCCTGCCGAAGGAGCAGCCTGTACTCAGCGCGGGAGGTCATCATGCGGTAAGGCTCCTGGTTTTCACGCGTCACAAGGTCGTCGATCAGAACGCCGATGTACCCCTCCGATCGGTCGATCGTAAGCGGCTCCCGGCTCAGAATCTGCATGGCCGCGTTGATCCCTGCAACAAGACCCTGTGCCGCGGCTTCCTCATAGCCGCTGGAACCGTTGAACTGACCGGCGGAAAAAAGCCCGCGCACGGCATGAAGCTCGAGGGTCAGAGACAGCTGGCCGGGCGCGAGGCAGTCATATTCGATTGCATACGCGTTCTTGACGATCCGCGCGTTCTCCAGTCCCGGTACTGTACGGTACATCTGCACCTGCACATCCTCAGGCATGGAGGAGCTCATGCCGTCAATATACACTTCATTGGTATAGGCGCCCTCCGGTTCGACAAATACCTGATGACGTTCGTGATCGGGAAACTTGACGACCTTGTCCTCGATGGAAGGACAGTATCTGGGGCCGACACCTTCGATGATCCCGGCGTAGATCGGCGAGCGGTCCAGATTCTGACGGATGATCTCGTGGGTTTTCTCATTCGTCCAGGTCAGATAACAGGGAACCTGTTCTTTCTGTACTGTCAGCGGATCCGTTTCATAGGAAAACGGGATCACCGGCACATCGCCGTCCTGTCTGGACATTTTGGAAAAATCAACAGTATTGCCGTCCATCCGCGCTGGTGTTCCTGTCTTAAAGCGACGCAGGGCAATCCCCAGCATGCGCAGAGAATCCGTGAACTCTACCGACCGCATCAGTCCGTTGGGACCGGTCTCAGTGATCGATTCACCGCAGAGACACCGCGACTGTCCGTAGGTTCCGGTGCAGATAATGACCGCCTGCGCTTCATAAACAAGTCCGGAGGTCAGACGGACGCCGCGTACATGGGGTACACTCCCATCTGTCTGTCCGTCCTTCCCGATCACCAGGAGCTCTGCGACCTCGGCCTGCTTGATCGTCAGGTGATCCTGCGATTCCAGAATATTTCTCATCTCCATGGAATAGGCGAGCTTGTCCGCCTGCGCCCGCAGGGAATGGACCGCAGGCCCCTTGGAAGTATTCAGCATCCGGGATTGCAGAAATGTCTTATCAATGTTCTTTCCCATCTCTCCGCCGAGCGCATCGATCTCGCGCACGAGATGTCCCTTGGAAGAACCGCCGATGTGCGGATTGCAGGGCATGAAGGCGACATTGTCCACACTCATGGTCAGGACCAGTGTATCCAGGCCCAGGCGTGCGGCAGCGAGCGCCGCCTCACATCCTGCGTGCCCGGCACCGATCACGATGACTTTGTAGTTTTCCGGAGCCATCCGTTCCAAAATCATTTCCCCATACAGAATTCCGAAAAGATCGTATCTACAAGATCATCTCCGATCTCTTCACCGATGATCTCACCCAGAGCCCGGTAAGCGTTCATCAGATCGACCGTGTAGAAATCTTCTGTCAGACCTTTGTCGATCGTGTGCTTCACTTCCTTCAGAGACGCGGCAGCCTCCTGCAGCAGCTTTCGGTGACGCACATGCGTGATGATCATTTCCTCCGAACTGCCGGTTTCTCCGAGCAACATGCCAGACAGCAGGTCCTTTAATTCCTCCTGTCCTTCTCCGGTAACAGTCGAAAACAGGACGGCCGGGGTATCCGGAAAAGCCTCTGCAAGTGCTTCACCGGTTTTTTTCTGTGTTTCCCTGAGCAGATCCGTTTTATTATACAGTACGATGCGCCGTTTCCCCTGTGTCTTTGCAAAAAGCGACCGCACTTCTGCGGTGATCCCCCTGTCCGCATCAACAACGAACAGGATCAGCTGCGCTTCGTTCAAAGCAAGCTCTGCCCGTTCCATGCCGATCCGCTCGATGGGGTTAGCGGTGTTCTCCGGTGCTCCAGTGATCCCTGCCGTGTCGATCAGATGGAGAGTTACCTTTCCGAGTCGGATCTTCTCCTCCACTGTATCCCTCGTTGTTCCTGGGATATCCGATACGATCGACCGTTCGCGTCCGCTGAGCAGGTTGAGGATCGAGCTCTTTCCGGCGTTCGGCATGCCGATGATCGCTGTCTTTACCCCTTCACGGATCAGGATCCCTTCATCCGCACCCGCCAGAAGCTTATCGATCGCCGACAGGCTGTCATCCAACACGTTAAGAAGCTGTTTTCTGCGCGGTACCAGTTCCTCTCCGTAGCTCTCGGGGTCATCGAGGGCCGCTTCAATGAAAGCGGTCTCTGACAGCAGAGCTGCGCGGATCGGCCGGATCCGGTCACTTACCTGACCATCTGCCTGCCGTCTTGCACTCTTCAGTGCAAGATCATTATCCGCGGCGATGATATCCATCACTGCTTCCGCCTGTGTGAGATCGATCCTGCCGTTCAGAAAGGCTCTCTTCGTGAACTCTCCGGGTTCCGCGAGCCGCACGTCTGCGGTAAGAACAGATTCCAGAATACGCTGCAGATTGAGGAGCCCGCCATGGCACTGGATCTCAACAACGTCCTCGCCAGTATAAGAATGCGGCGCGCGCATGACAGCACACATCACCTCATCCAGCTTTTCGCCTGCAGGATCCGTTACGAACCCATAGTGAAACGACGATGCCGCAAACTGCTCCAGAACCTGCTCTCCCTGCCGGTTGACGAACATACCGTGGCAGACAGGGATCGCTTTTGGTCCGCTGACACGGATGATCCCGATCCCGGCCGGTGCGGTCGCGGTGGAGATCGCAGCTATCGTATCCTGTCCATCATACATGCCTGGTCATTCCTCGCCTGTTTCCAAAAACACCCCCAAAGCAGCTGCTCCGGGGGTGTCTGTTCTTTTTACTATCTATCTTACTTCAGTGTTACGACGACCCGGCGATAAGGATCCTCTCCTTCACTGTGCGTCGTGACAAACCGGTCATTCTGCAGCGCTGCGTGGATGATCCTTCTTTCATAGGGATTCATCGGCTCCAGAGACAGGCTGGAACGGTTCTTGCGCACCTTATAGGCGACATTGCGGGCCAGGATCTCCAGGGTTTCTTTTCTGCGCTCACGATAGTCTTCGGTATCCAGTTTGACATGGATATAAACCTCTTCCTCGCGGTTGACGACGAGGGATACCAGATACTGAAGGGAATCCAGCGTCTGACCGCGCTTGCCGATCAGTACACCCATATCCTCACCTTCAAGATCGATGGAAAGAATATCACCGACATTATTGTAGGAAGCTTCCATGTTGACCGGGAGCTGCATCGCGGCAAAAACATCGTTCAGGAACTTCTTCGCGCGCTCGATCACGGCGTTGCCGTCTACATTGGACGGCTCAAGGTTCTCCTGTTTTTCTTCGCGGACTACTTCCTGTGAAGGCTTTTTTTCTGCCGTATCCGAAACCTGTGCTTTGTTTTCTCTGTTCGTGATGACCGGAGTACCGGCTGCCCCTTTGACGCGGGCACGGATCACTGCGGGCTTGACAGCGATCCCCAGAAATCCGGAGGAACCTTCGGAAACCACTTCATACTCCAGCTCTTCACTGGTGACCATCAGCTGTTCACAGGCCTCCGTGATCGCGTCCTCTACGGATTTGGCTGAAAACTGCAGATACTCCATCTCTTCCATTTCGTCCATATCAGTTATCTCCTTTCCTGACACTCGTGAAATCCCGAGT
>JAILFA010000108.1 GCA_024687125.1 Lachnospiraceae bacterium | reverse complement strand
CACGCACTTCAGGTGTTTTTCAAAAAAATAAAATAATATGAGCGTTCCTTTTTACCATATGTTGTGGTAGAATACCAAAATGTGATCATATTTGGTACCGTTTGCGGGGGAACGGATTCATGAAGAAAAAGTCATTCCTATCGGTCATTTGCGCTGTGACCGTAACAACGCTTACTGTTCTGTCGGGCTGCGGCAGTACGGGTGCGACATCCGGTACCGTCGACCTCAATTCTTTCAACAGGATTTCCTACGATGCCACATCAGAATACACAGCGGCGCTGGAAAAGTACAACAATGGCTGTGACGGCGCCAGGATCATCCGGGACGATGCTTCTCTTTCGGGTAAAAAGATCGCGTTGATCCTCCAGGGGGCGGAGGACAGTGTGCTGGTTGAGCAGGCGATCGAGCTGCTGGAGGATCACCGGATGAAGGCGTCCTTTGCGGTTACTGCACTGGAGGCCGCCGAGGATGACAATACGCTCAAGCTGATCTCGTCCAAGGGCCATGAAGTTGTTGATAACGGTCTGAACGGCAGGGATGCCATTGAGTCCATGAGTGACGAGGAGATCATCTATGATCTGGCCTCTTCCAGAAAGGTCTTTTCGACGCTGATGGATTTCACTCCCGACAAGCTGATGCTGAACAGCACCTACTATACCGACAGCATCTGTATGGCCGCGGGGGCGTGCGGCTACAGCAGGCTCATCGCCCCGAAGGCGGGCAACTATCTCAATAAAAGAAGCTTTGCGGACAGGACCAAGGCAAAGGAGTATGTCGGGAGACTGGCGTCCGGATCCATTCTTGTGTTCAAACTGAACGGAACCATTGACGCGCTGGAAATGGAACCCAAGGTCGACTATCAGAAGCCCGCGATTGATAAGCAGCCCGGCACGGAAGTAAGCAATGAGAAGCTGGAGGACGACAGGACGATCCAGGTTCTGTCATGGCTTCTGGATGCGCTTGACAACGAAGGCTGTCAGATCGTGAAGCTGGGCACCATGAAGGCGATGTCGGATCAGGAATATGTCGCCCAGCTGCTCAAGGAGGATGATCTGACCGAAGCAAGAGTGTATGACGAGATTGAGACCATGGAAGATATGGTCGGGCTCTCGTTTTACGGTCTCCCGTCGGATGAGGCTGCAGCGGAGGAACTGGCAGGCATTCTGCAGGAATATCATGCGGGCGCAACGTTCTTCGTGAGCAGCAGTGAGCTGGATTCAGCCGGCGGGACAGCGCAGGAACTTGCCAAGGCAGGATTCTGTTTCGGAACAAAGGGACAGACGGGGGAGGATCTCGCCGCCAGGGAGGCTTATGAGGACTATACGCTTCTGCGGGAGGCCGTGCGCCGGCTGCAGAAGGACCTGTCGCTGAAACCGAAATTTTATATGCCGGTGAGCAGAGTGGATACGAATCTTTCCAGAGCTGTTGCCGCAGCGGGGCTTGCTGTTGTCTCTCCGGTCAGGAATATCCGGGCACAGAAGGGCGTGATCAACTGCTTTGATCTGTCGAACGGTCCTCAGATCGAGAAAGTTACGGATTTCCTGAAGCAGGCCCGAAAAGCGGGGCTCGAAGTTGTCGATATCGCATCTCTTGTAGAAACAGCTGACAGTGTTCCGGATCTTGATGAGGAGACATTGAAGGCGCTGCGTGAAGCAAATGAAGGCAGGCTCGCTGCGCCGAGGGACTTTGTCTACACGTCGGAAAATGCGATGGCACTCACGTTCTACGGTGTTTCAAACGGTGTTGTCGTCGATGATGTGTTGAGAAAGCTTTCTGCCAGAAACTATAAGGCCACGTTTTTCGCAACGCAGGCCGAGCTTTCCGCCTGCTCCGTCCAGATCAGAAAGATCCTGGAGCAGGGACATGAACTCGGTATTGCCTACATCGACAAAGGTGAGGAAACAGATTCCAGATTTGACGACGTCGCTACCTACGTCATCGGTGCACAGAAATACGCCGAGTGGAAATACGATACGCAGATCAGTCTGGTATTCCAGCCTTACGGCGATGTTGCGGACGAGACGATGGAGGCGGTCTCTGCCGCAGGATGCACCTTTGTCGGGCATGAATACGGGCTGGTACAGTCAAAGTATGTGGATGCGCAGGATGTCAGCAGCTTTTACGGCGAACTGAGTGAAAAGATCGAGCCGCATAGGGGCAGCATCGCGTATTTCAACATGAACTATTTCACGGTTGATAAGGAGCTGGCGGAGGGCACGGAGGAAACCCTGCTCGGGAGCCTGCTCAACCGCTTTATCGCAACGAAGATCGATTCGCTGATTTATATCGATGTATTCGGACAGGCACAGTCTTCGACGGCATATACAGTGAAGACCTTCGGCGCTCTTGCGCATTCCGGTTATGTGTATGCGCCGGGCAGCGGATCCTCCGGGCAGGTCTATGACAAGAAAAACGTGCTGGGGAGCATGGCCAGTGCACAGGAACAGAATCATTACATGGCCTCCAGGTATATCGGTAATCCCGATGTTTCGATCATTCCGGGGATCTCCAAGGATGATATCGGGATATTCGATGTCAATGGCAAGATCAATGCCGGCAGAGTGCTGTTTTTGACCTTTGATGACTGGGGCAACGAAACAGATGTGAACGAGCTTCTTTATGTCCTGGATAAATACGGCGTGAAGGGCAATTTCTTTGTCCGGACGAACAATGTGCATAACAATCCGAATCTGCTGCGCGCGATCGCTGTCGACGGACATATGGTCGCTTCGCATTCCGATTCCCACTATGTTGCGTGGCATGCGTCACAGGATGAAGCGGGGAATTATATCTATGAGACCATCACGGATCAGGAGGCCGCTGAGCTCCGGGCGGATGTGGTAAAAAGCTATGGTGTCCTGAGCAGATACTGCGGAGACGTGGTCATCGACGGCAAGCCGGCACTTTCGACGATCTACAGACCGCCGACACTGGCTGTCAGCCGCGCGGGGATGTATCAGATCTTTGATGTCGGCTATACCTATATCGTCAGCGGCGATTTCAGTACGGCGGACTATAACGCTCCCTCTGTGGATGCTCTGGTAAGTGAACTCAGGAACGGCAAGAGTACCTGGTACGGAAGAGCTGCGGCCGGTGACGGGTCGGTTCTGGTCATGCATATGTCTCCGAATGCCATGTATACCGCGGAGGCGCTGGATATCATGATCCCGGAATGGCTTGCGGCGGGGTATACGATCGCAAGGCTTGATGATTATCTGAAGTGATAGAGGAACTGTATGGACTCTCTGGATAAACGGAAAAGAAAAAAACGAGGCAGAAAAAAAGATGTGCTTGTCTTCGAAAAGGAGGACAGGCGCCTTCTGAACCATGTTCCGGACAGCACGAACGAAAGAGGCAATTCGGACAGACGCGGTTATGAGGCCAGTGACAAAAGCAGTTATGAAGAATATATAGAGGAGAAGGCTTCCGGCATTCGCTATGTCACGGGTTTTGAAGTCAGTCTGTGGACGTATGCCGCGGGAGACGCGAGGAGACGCTGCACCGGCAAGGTGGTTGATATCTCAAACACCGGGATGCTTGTGGAGGTGTCTGAAGAGGATTACAAGGCGCTGGAGACGGTCAGCAGAATCAAGACAAGCTTCCGCGTCACTCCGGGAAGTATGCCTGAGGGCTATGAGATGCACGTCCGCCAGAAGGCCGAGGTGGTTCGGAAGTTTGCCGCCGATGACGGAAAGTACCGGCTGGGGATCTCTTTCTCGAAATCGCTGCATCACTATGCCGCGGCAAACAAAGACAGATACATGTTTACGATATCCACGCTCCTGATCGCTTTTACGGTGGGATGCATCATGCTGATGAGAGCGGAGAGCGTCATCTACTTCAAGTTCAACAAGACGCTGTATCTGTACAGTATCATCACAGCTATCTTTCTCCTGAGCCGGTATCTGTTCGGTGCCTTTTACAGACCGAAAAAGATCGATCCGAGTTTTACGCCGGGCGTATCCATACTTATTCCGTGCTTCAATGAGGAGGAGTGGATTCAGCGGACCATCACGAGCTGCATGAACCAGGAGTATCCGGTTGACAAGCTCGAGGTTATTGTCATCGATGACTGTTCTACAGACCGTTCTGCCAGTAAGATCAAGGAGATCGTCGATAAGCTGATGGAGGATTCCTTTAAGCGCTACGGCGTGGAAGGCCGCCTGCGATATCATCTGCAGGAGAAAAACGCCGGAAAGAGAGAAGCCCTCGTAGTCGGTGCGGAGATGGCAAAGCATGACCTCGTCGTGTTCGTGGATTCCGACAGCTTTCTCGATCCCTTTGCCATCATCAATATCGTGCAGCCGTTCAAGGATCCCAAGATGGGCGGTGTCTCCGGCAGAACGGATGTTGCCAATACCTATACCAATACGCTGACCAAGATGCAGGCGGTGAGATACTATGTGTCCTTCCGGGTCATGAAGGCTGCAGAGGGTCTGTTTGACGCGGTCTCCTGTCTGTCCGGGCCGCTCTCCTGCTACAGAAAAAAGATCATCCTCGACAACAAGGACGCCTGGCTGAACCAGAGATTCCTGGGACAGAAGGCGACCTTCGGCGATGACCGCTCGATGACCAACTTTATCCTGCGGCATCACAGGGCAACCTATCAGGATACGGCTGTCTGCCAGACCATCGTGCCCAACAACCATAAGATATTCCTGAGGCAGCAGATGCGGTGGAAACGGTCGTGGCTGAGAGAATCGCTGATCGCGGCCACCTTCATGTGGCGAAAGGAACCGTTCGCCGCGGTCACGTTTTATATGGGCCTGATCGTTCCGATCGCCGCGCCGATCGTGGTGGTCTACAATCTGATCTACGTGCCGTTCACCCAGCACATCTTTCCGACGTCGTTTGTGCTGGGAATCTTCCTGATGTCGTTATTGATGAGTATGGCGCAGCTGCTGCTGAGAAAGAGTTCCACATGGATCTATGGCATGCTGTTCTGTCTCTACTATGAGCTGGTGCTTCTGTGGCAGATGCCGATCGCCTGGTTTACGTTCTGGAAGTCCACGTGGGGAACCAGAATGACGCCCAATGATCTCAAGGCCGCCCGCAGAAAACTGAAGCGGCGGCTGCTGGGGAACAAAACGCATGTCACCGCGGCTGAATTCGCGTCTGTTCTCGGCATCACTGAGGAAGATGTACTCTCCCAGATGGAGGGCGGCCGCCTTGCACCATATGTCGAGACGGTGAACGGACAGAAGATGATCACTTCCGCGGCGCTCAATGTGTTCTACGATGATGCGGAACCCGCGAAGAGAGACGGAACTGCCGCACAGATCGAAGAGAAACCGGCGGAGGCTGTTGTAGCTGCAGCGGAGATCTCTGTGAAAGAGGTCCCCGCAGAGGAAAAGCCTGCCGTGGAAGCGGCGCCTGTGGCGGAACAGGCAGCACCTGTGGCTGTCGCGGCATACGCGGTGCAGCGTGAGGTGAGGCCGGCTGTCAAGACAGAGTCCGTACCGCCTGCTGCGGCGGATGTATCCGAGATCCGCCGGTTGGAGCAGAAGATCGATGCGCTGCTTGCAAAACATGAGGAGGAAAAAACATTCCTGCTTGAGCAGATCAGGATCAAGGATGAGATGCTGAACAGAAAGAACGATCAGCTGGAGAAGCTGATCCAGACGATCAGCGAGACAAATGTAAATACGACCAGGATTCTGGATCATTTTACGAAGACGGACTGCATCGGAGAAGATCATGTATAGATTTGAAACACCAAAGGATAAAAGAAAGTTCATCAGCTCGATCCTGCAGCTGATCGTCATCATTGCGCTTCTTCTGCTTGTCGTCAGGCAGCTGTTCACCTTTGTGAAATATGAGCCGTATGATGCAAAAGACACGAACATTGTTTCCGGCGAGGATCATGGTTTTATCGCGATTTCCTATTTCGGTGTGGACAGGGAGAGCACGACGTCCAGAATTTCGGTCGATAAACTGGATGAGCAGCTGCAGGCGCTGAGCAATCTGGGCTATGTGACGATCTCCCAGAAGGATATCGAGGATTACTACAAGCTCGGGACGCCGCTGCCGGATAAGGCACTGTTCCTCATGTATGAGGACGGAAGGCACGATACGGCGGTGTACTCTCAGAAGATCATGGAGAAGTACAACTATAAGGCGACCATGTTCACCTATGCGGATAAGTTCACGGAAAAGGATACGTATTTCCTCATGCCGCAGGATCTGCTGGAGCTTGAAAAGACCGGATTCTGGGAGATCGGAAGTAACGGCTACAGGCTCAGTTATATCAATGTATTCGACCGGTACAAGAGATATATCGGCGAACTGGAGAGTACGGAGTATTCTGCAATGGCGCAGTATTTCGGAAGGGATTATGACCATTATTTGATGGATTACATCAGAGATGCGAACGGGATCCCCATGGAGACCCATGAACAGATGAAGAACAGGGTTCTGGGGGAATATGCGCTTATGAAGGAGGAGTATCAGCAGGGGCTTTCCAAAGTGCCGTCCGCCTATGTGCTCCTTCATTCCAATACCGGAAAGTTCGGTGAAAACGATAAGGTCAGCGCGGTCAATGAAGCCGCGATCGCCGACACCTTTGCCATGAATTTCAACAGGGAAGGCTACTCTCTGAACGTGAAGGACTGCAGCATCTATGACCTCACCAGGCTGGAGCCGCAGGCCAACTGGTACACAAACCATCTTCTGATGCGCATACGGGATGATCTTCCGGAGAAGGACAAGGACAATATCGTCTTTGTGGAAGGGGATGCGGAGGAAAGGAAGCACTGGGAACTTGTGAAGGGTGCTGTCGAATGCAGAAAAGACGACGAGCAGCTTGTACTGACTTCTCTGCCGCAGGACACGGGCCTGTGCAGGCTCGTTGAGAATCTGCCGGACGACGTTGTATTCCGGGCTTCTCTGAAAGGAAATAAGCTTGGCAGTCAGTCCGTCTTTTTCCGGGCGGACGGGTCACTGCAAAGCGGGGTGGAAGTGCGGCTGATGAACAATGTGATCTCTCTTCACAGGAACGGAGAACTTCTGGAGGAGGTTGATCTTTATGAGTTTGACGGCATCCCGAAGATCTCCGTGGAGGAGGATAAGAGAGATTCTCTTTCCGGAGAGTACGCGGCCCTCTCCCGGTATGCGGTGAGCCATACGGAGGCTGTAGAGTATTCTAAAATGGCCAAAGAGGCGGCCGCCATAGAGGTCCCGTCCGTTGAAGAGGGCGCTGAGGAATACCGGCCCGTGATGCAGATCAATGAACTGGGAAACAGAAAGCTGGAGGTGAATCTGCGTGCCGGGAAGATCACAGTAAAGATCGATGACAAGCCGGTATGGGAGGAATATGATATAGGTGAAACGAAAAACGGCGGCCTCTTCCTGCAGAGCGCGTGGACAGAGTACGGCTACAGCCAGAGGAATATCGCGGATGATGTTTACGACGCGGTTTTTGAGGAGATGGAGATCACGGACAGCCAGGGAACTGTGATCTACACGAACCGTCTCAAAGGTGTGCAGAAGGGACTGGATTTCGTGACGGATCTGTTCAACAACCTGGTCAACTGGTTTATCAGGAATGTCTGAGGTTCTGCGCGGCAAAAGACCTACGTGCTACGGGATTACGGATGAAAAGCAGAATTGTTCTGGGAAGTATAGTAATAATGTCGATGATGCTCCTGACCTCCTGCGGTAAAACGCAGAATGAGGTCGAAGCCGCTTCTGCGGATTCATCCGCTAAGATCAGAGTGATCGCGGAGAAGGGACCGAGGGATGAAACTGCACCAACAGCTGCTGTTTCGGGGAATAAACCGGCTGAGGGTGCGGAT
This sequence comes from Lachnospiraceae bacterium, assembly GCA_024687125.1. Lineage (GTDB taxonomy): Bacteria > Bacillota > Clostridia > Lachnospirales > Lachnospiraceae > Butyrivibrio. The sequence goes on along the minus strand of JAILFA010000108.1, from coordinate 4,796 downwards.
CCTGCGGGGACGGCTGCGGATGTTTCGGCGGCACAGGAGCCCGACATTGCCGTATGGTATCCCTATTGGGACTATGCAACCGCTGACAGGGAGCTTGAACTGATCGGAGAGGATCTTACCACGATCTGCTTTTTCGCGGCATATTTCGATGTGAACAACCGTCCTTTCATCCCCCAGGATACTTCGGAAACATACAAAAGACTGTCAAAGGCCGGAAAGCTGTCGGGCAGGAACACCTATCTCACGTTTGTGAATGACAAGCTTCTTGCGCAGGGATCGTCCTTAAAGGACACCGATCTTCTGTATGAGCTCATCGGAGACCGGACGAAGGCGAAGGCGCATGCGCAGGAAGTGATCAGGCTCACGAAGGAACTGGGGTGTACCGGTATCGAGATCGATTATGAGGCGATCAAAAAAGACCAGGTCCTCTGGGGACATTTTAACGATTTTATCACGATCCTTGCCGAAGAAACGCAGGCTTCTTCCATGCCGCTGAGGGTCGTGTTTGAACCATCCGCTCCGATCGACCTTTATGAGTGGCCGGCTTCTCCCGAATACGTCATGATGTGCTACAACCTGAAGGGATACGGAACAGAGCCCGGGCCCAAAGCAAATATCGCGTGGATCCGGGAACTTTCTGAAAAGATGAAGGTTCTGGGCGGCAGGATCAATCTGGCTTTTGCTTCCGGGGGCTTTGACTTTGGCGCCGACGGAACGACCGCACAGATCGATTACGCAAAGGCAGTGAAGCTTGTCTCCGGCAGCGGAGCAGAGCCGCAAAGAGACGAAAAGAGCGGCGCTCTTTATGCCGCATATGAAGACGAAAACGGGGGCAGGCATGAAATCTGGTACGCAGATCAGGAGACACTGAAGAAGTGGATCGGCACAGCTGGCGAATGCGGCATCAAACGTTTCTCCATATGGCGGTTGGGCGGGAATATCAACTCCTGATGATCGAAAGAGAGTGAACAGATGAGAACAAAGAGCAGACAAAAGTGGTATGCGTTAACCGTCATTGTTCTTGGAATGGCCCTTTTTGCCGGCTGCGGGAAAAGTAAGAGCACCGCGGGGGCGAAGGCGTCGGATACGGATTACGGCAAGGCCGGGAACTGGGCGTACTTTGCGGCCGGCGAGGGCAAGGAGGCGGATCTGTTTCTGATCTGTCCGACAGTGGATGTTCAGGATGAGTTCAATATGGCGCTCGATGATGAGGCGACAAAGGCGAACTTCCTCGGGGCGCTGAACATGGAGCGGGGCATCTATGAGGATGTGACGAGGATGTATGCGCCGTACTACCGGCAGGCGGCACTTAAGGTATACGACCTGGCTCCTGCGGAGCGCGAGCCCTATATGGAGCTGGCCTACAGCGATGTTTCGGCGGCGTTTCTCTGGTATCTGAATAATGAAAACAAAGGCAGACCGATCGTGCTCGCCGGCTTTTCACAGGGGGCGGATATGTGCTACCGGCTGCTGGAGGAGTATTTCGGGGATGATGATCTCTATGACCGCCTGATCGCGGTCTATGCGATCGGCTGGCCCTGTACCGTGGAAATGGCGGACAGGTACCCGCAGATCAAACCGGCGGTTTCGGCGGACGATATCGGTACGGTGATCAGCTTTGACTGTGAGTCACCGGAGGTCACGGACACGTTTATCACCCCTGCGGGCACGAAGGCCTGTACGATCAATCCGCTGAACTGGAAGACCGACACTGCACCGGCGGATAAATCTCTGAACAAGGGTGCCTGCTTCACGGATTACGATGCGAACATCACGGCGGAGGTCCCGCAGCTCTGCGGCTGCTACATCGACGAGACCCGCGGCGTAGTCAAGGTCACGGACATCTCTCCCGCGGACTATCCGGCCTTTCTGCCGGGACTTCCGGAGGGTGGGTATCATATCTACGATTATCAGTTCTTTTTCCGAAACCTTCAGGAAAATGTAGAACTGCGGGTAGAAAACTACCTGCGGAGCCTGCTCGACAAGGCGGCATAAAGCGGGACAGACGGGCACACGAAAAGCAGGATTTGACGCGGTTTCATGTACCATAATGAAAATGAAAGAGGGCAACCCATGAAAAAATCGACGATACTGCTGGTGGTCCTGCTTCTCGTTCTGGCCGGCTGTGGCGGTCAGACGAACAGCGCTGTCAAAGAAAACAAAAAAGAGACAGTGCAGGAAAAAACAGACAAGAAGAAAAATAAAGAGAAAACAGAAGATAATAAGTCAGAGGGCGATACGGACTCCGCGAAGAAATCCGCCGGGATCCCCGAGATCTGGACAGCTACGGAGATGCCGGTCCATCTTGATTATGCCCGTATGTGGGAATACGGCGCCTACGGTGAGACCGACGATCCCGAGCTGATCGCGGAGGCTGTTGACGCGATCAGGGCGATCCGCATCGGTGAGCCCACGGATATGTGCGTGGACGATTATTCGGATTATCTGACCTTTACCTTTGAGGACGGGAGCGAAGTGAGTCTTTCCTTTGAGGAGCATATCTGGGTTGTAGACAGAGAGACGCGTTACAGGGTCGACGGCCTGAAAAACCTGCGCGCGATCCTCGATCCCCTGATCGGAGAGGAATAGTCTTTCGGCTGCACTTTTGGACGTATTTCTTTTCCTTATCCCCTGTTATACTATTCCCGTCATATGATCGCGACAGTCAAAAAAGCGATCGGAAGGGAGAGATCATGAAAAAGAGAAAGCTGCTTTTAGTATGGATGCTTGGACTTGTCCTGGCGCTCAGCGCCTGCGGGGGCGGCGATTCGTCCTCGGACGACTCCGGAAAAAAGGACGGAGGCATCGGACAAGGACAGTAAGAAAAAGGACAAAAAGGAGAAAGAGGAGAAGAAGGAGGAAGTCGATCCCGATCATGTCAAGGATGACAATGGCTTCGAGCGCGACGCCAGAGGCTACATCATGGCGTATGAAGGAGAGGACGAAAGCATTGAGATCCCCGCGAAGATCGGCGATATGGAGATCACGGGGATAGGCTTCAGCGCTTTCGCGAATAAAACGGACATTGTGGATGTCAAGATCCCGGACAGCGTCCTGATTGTTGATAACAACGCTTTTGAGGGCTGCACGAATCTGGCGACTGTCGATTTCGGCCAGGGCCTTACCGAGATCGGTTCAGAGGCTTTTTCCGGCTGCATTTCCCTGTCGGATGTGGAGCTGCCGGACAGCTGCTCGTTTGTCGGGGCGCAGGCCTTTTTCGAAGCCGGCGCCGGGAGCTTTACCGGGAGCCCCGCGGAGTATGGTGAAAGGTGCTTCGCCGGATCCACGTTTACATCCTTCACCTTCCCTGCGGGAAGTGATCTGTCGGCCGCGAATCTGTTCTATGAAGCGCAGCTGATGGGGATCTCGCTTCCTTCCGATCTGAAAGAACTCGGAGAGAGCGCGTTCGCGAGCTGCAAAAACCTCAAGGATCTCGTGCTTCCGGATTCCCTGGGGACGATCGGGCCGGATGCCTTTTCCAATATGGACTTCCTGCCGGAACTGATCCTTCCGGAGGGGATCGAGGAGCTTCCCGCGGGGATGACCAACGGAACCTGTCTGGATGTCCTGATCATTCCGAAGAGCGTGAAAAAGATCGGCACCGGCGCTGTCTATGACGCCGCGATCGTGGAGCTGCAGAATCCTGAGGTGGAGATCGAGATCGGCGGTGTGACCGGCGGATATGTGTTCATCAAGGATGCCGCGAAATTTGTCTTCCCGACCACGGAGGACGAGGAATCCGTGATCACGGCGGGACACATTTATCTGGACGGCGTGTACGATCCGGCGCAGATCCAGGGGGATTTCTACTCTTCGGTCACGGTGGAGACGCAGGTGCAGCTTCCGGCGGATGCCACGATGGAGGAGACGGACGCGCTGGATAAATGGCTTGTTTCGATCGGATATGAGGAGCTCGCCTGGATGAGCGGAATAACGGAGGAGTTTATTCCGGAAAGCACGACGGATATCGATGTTGAAGGCACGTGCATCACAGGGTATCACGGAAGCTCGGATACGCTCACGCTGTCCCGTTATGTGAGAGTCGAAGAGGACGGCTCCTGGTGGCTCCCGTACATCGATGAGGTGAAAACAAAGGCTTTTGCCGGTTCGTCCGTAAAGACGATCTACAATCCGGGATCGATCAATATCCAATTACAGGCGTTTGCCGGCTGCGATTCCCTGACGGATCTCTGGCTCACAGGCTCTGCCCTTTCCGATATCGGGGAGGGATATTATGCGGATGACGCGCTGGTCGGCCTTCCGGACGATGTGACCATCCATCTGCCCGAGTGCCTGAAAGCCCTGGAACCGGAAAAGACGCTTGCCGGCGTCGGCATGCCGTAGACGGCGAAGATCGAGTACTACAGCTACAGATAAGCGGCGTGACTGCAAAGATATCAGGTCGGAAAAGAGCCCTGCCGGGGCTCTTTTCTTTTGCAGTTCCTGTAGGACGGACAAAGCAAGGCTTGATTCAGCACGCTAAAGCATGGTATGCTGAAAAACGTGGTTTTGATAAATATCAATGTATGGGGGGATTTTGGAATATGCTGAGCAGACTAACCGAGATCAATGACAGCGTCAACAGCTTTGTCTGGACAGGCGTCGGCGTGTGGCTTCTGATCGCCACGGGCATTCTGATGACCGTTCTGACGGGTTTTTTCCAGGTGACACATTTTGGGTACTGGATCAAGAAGACGATCGGTTCACTTTTTGACCGCAAGGTGCTGGGACATACCGGAGAGCATGCGTCGATCTCCCAGTTTCAGGCGCTGTGCACGGCACTGGCGGCGACGGTC
>JAILFA010000140.1 GCA_024687125.1 Lachnospiraceae bacterium | reverse complement strand
CAGAGAGAACGATCGGAACTGGAGAAAAAGGATGAGGTTGCCCGGAGGATCCTCGAAGGGGCGGTTCATCGGATCACGGAAAAGATCCCTGAATTTGACTACGCTTTCCGCACCTTTACATACCATCCTGTGGAAATGGATATCCGGATCTCCACGGATGGCAGACAGCTTTTATACAATCCCAAGAGCGTGGTCAATGAGTACCGTGAAGACGGGATCTCACAGATTCAGCTGGAGCTTCTGCATGTCCTGCTGCATTATCTGCGGGGGGATATCCTGACATACCGGCAGTGTGCGCACAAGGAACTGATGTCGGCTGCGATCGACAGGGAGGTGACGGATGCTCTGCAGGTGATCGGGATGACCGGTGAGTACGATGCCGCTGCCGTGGGGGGTGAGGGGTCGCCCCTTTACTACAAGTATAAGTACGAGAACAAAAACATGCAGCCTTTCCCTTCGGAGGAGAATGCCGTGATACACAGTGATGAGCACCGTCTCTGGCTGGTCCCGGAAAAGCTGGACCTGGAGAAGATGAAGCAGCTGATAGAAAATGTGCTCGGAAAAGAGGCGGCTGAGCTGTTTGCGAAGAATCCGATACAATATGCTGCCGGGTTTTCTTCGAACATGAAGCGGCACGGGTACACGCTCATCGTTTCGACGGGAAATGACGCATACGGTAACTGTGCCGGAGACGGAGCGGCGGAACACCATGCGGCAGCAAGCCGCGCAGATTACAGGGAGGAGATCCGGCGTCTGCTGCGCGGAATTGAGGCGGAAAGGGAGTCGACGGAGGTTCTCGATCGCGCCATGTACTGCTACGGACTTTCCATGTACGGGGATCGCCCCCTCACGGAGCCGGGGGAGGACGAATGCGAGATCCAGGGACTGAGCCTGATCGCTATCGCGATCGATACCTCCGGATCCTGCAGCGGGGAGATCGCGGACCGGTTCCTTGGGGAGGTGGCGCAGATCCTTCGTCAGTCCGGGGAATACTTTACGGACAGAACGGAGCTTCTGCTCTTCACCTGCGACGCGGAAATTCAGTCCGAGGAAACCATCCGCGGCGCGGACTTGCGCAAAATGAAACTGAAGGATAGAGTCCTGAACGGATGGGGCGGTACTTCCTTTGTGCCTGTTTTTCACAGGATCGCAGAGCTCGGGAAAAAGAAGAGCAGACGGGTTGACGGACTCATCTACTTAACGGACGGCTATGGCGCATATCCGACGGAAAAGCCGGATTATCCTGTGATCTTTGTCCTTCCCGGGAGCGAGCGGGAAAGCAGGCGGGAGCTCCCGGCCTATATCAACACTGCGTATTTTGACTGAATCAGGAGGTATGGGATGAACGAAGCGCATATCAGAGAAGCGATCGGAAAACTGGCCGGTTCCTTAAAACAAACGGAGGATCTGTTAGGTACTTCGGAGCTGACAAAGTATAAAGCGGAAGAACTCGGCAGGATGGAACTTGAGGTAACAGATCCAGAGGGTCAGCCGCTGACCCTGCAGCTTCCGCCTGCCATGATGGCGATCCATCTGGGCATGTATGCGGAGGCGATGCTCATCCTGAACCATATGTGGTCGTTTTCGGAAGGAGAGTACTTCAATGGATGCCTGGAGGGGGATCTCTGTGCAAATTATTTCGGCGAGTGTGTTGGGCAAAACGACGCGAAGGCATGCGGGGTACGTCCGGGGGAGGTCCTTATCGCACATCCCGATATGCCCGCCGCCCTGCTGCAGTCCGTGTACGAACATGATAACTGCACGGGACGCCGGGGACGGTTTGCTCTGAATCTGACCAACAGTGAATATTTACGAGTTTTCCGTGGCAAGGATTGCCCATGCGGGTATTATTTCCGTCTGGCTGCCTGCGGATTATGGAATATCAGGTGCAAGTGTCCGGATCTGCTGTACGTTATGGTGGGGGAGGAAACGTGGCTTTTGACGGGTATGCCGGAGTTTGATAATGGGGATCCGGAGGAATATCGGAGAGCCCTGCGTGATTACACACTTTTTGTGAAGGTATGCCACGAATGTTTTAAGGAAAAGCCGGAAAAGTTTGAAATCCTGGTTCGGGAAATAGACTACGGGATCAGGGCTTTTCTTCATAATCCGCTGGATTACATAACCTTCGGAAAAGAATATGGCGCGTATATCCGCATGCTCATTGATCTGGAGCCCGTGTTCCGCGTCGCCGAGAATACCGAGGAGGAACTTTTTAATGGATACTGCAGAGCGCTGCTTTCTGTGATCGATTCTCTCTACAATGCATGGAGCTGCAAATTCAGTTCTTGTGCAAATAACGTCCGTATGCAGGTCGGAAAATGGATCACGGAGCTTGGCGGGATATTCAGGAAAATTGTCGGGAATGATCCCATGTGGTTTATCTACCGCACGGGAATGAACAAGGATCTTCTTGATCCGCTGTTCAAAAATGGGAATCTGGTGCGGATCGCCACATTACTGCAGTATGCCTGCGGTTATGAACTGACGCTGGATGTAGCTGATGAGCAGAATCTGAAACCCATCTCTCAGGCATTCAGACACCTGGAGAACCTGGAGGAGACGCCGGAAAACCATGGCGTTGCAGACAGGGACAGCCTGGACAGGGGGATTCTTGCAGCAGTCGAATTCTTTGATGTCATCACCGGATGCATCCATGCGGATCTCGTATTCTCGGAGCCTGAGAGGTACAGGCAGAATGTCGAAACATTGCAGTACATTGCCGAACAGATCCTTAAGCTGGGGAATGTGGAGCTTCTTGAGGTTGCACTCAGAAAGAAACTGATCCCGAGACAGATGTATAACCATTTGCTGGAGAGCGCAACGGAAAAAAGGACGGGAATGCTGCCCTGCCTGATCGCGTATAAGGCGGCATTCGGAGAGGAGGCAGTATGAGACAGTACATAGATGAGGAGCGCATTTTCCCGATTCAGATCATCCGGTGTTCGCAGGGGTCGGATGATTTCATCAGACTTGCATACAGCGGCAGGATCAACTCCTTTTACGGCCCGGGCGGATCCGGCGTTTCCTACCTGAATGCGCTTAATGAGGAGATCGATCAGGCGATCCAGGACGGTAATACGGGATTTTTGATCGTGACGGAGCATAAAGACGTGGCCCGAAAAGCCGCCATGTATATCAATAACCGTCTGAGATGCGCAAAGGAACCCGATGTTTCGACGGATATCTTCGGCGAGGAGCTGCCGGAGGAAATGACGGGTGAGATCACCCGGATGATCCGGGAAAACTGCAATACAGCGGTGGATGGAATGGACGAAGTGACACTGCGGCAGCCGGTCGTAGATACGAGTCCCATGGACGCGAATCTGCTCTGTACGACGGAGGATTCCTCGGAGCTGATCCTGGGACTGGAATCCGGTGATTGTCTGGAGGATAAGCTGGAGGCGATAAGATCCTACCGCGGGAAGTACAGATTTGTCTGGATCACGCCGGAACAGGAAAACGATCCGCAGATCTGTGCTCTGGAAATGGCCTGCGACTACAGGAGGATGACGATCCCGGAGCTCAGGGACAGTGATTATGCAGAACTCCTGGAGGCGCTGGTGAAAAAAACAGGCGGCAGGCTGAAAAAAGGACACTCCTATGGAGATATCGTCACCCGCCTGCGGCAGAAATGCGGGGAGGACTTTTCCGAGGAATGTGTCGACGGCGCCGTGCAGCAGGCGATCCGCAGGGCGATGCGGCGGGGGGAAAAGAAGCGGACGCTGCAAATGGAGGATTTTTTCCCGGAGAGCCGCGATGAGATCAGCGCGCATCAGAAGCTTGAACGATTGATCGGTCTGGATAAGGTCAAGAGGATCGTTGCGGAGGCGGAAGCATTGTGTAAAGAGCTGCAGCGGAATCCGAAGCTTAAGGAGACGGGGATGCATTCGGACATGATCTTCTGCGGGAATCCGGGGACCGGCAAAACAACCGTCGCGGAGCTTCTGGCGAAATGCCTCGGCGAAGCCGGTGTTTCAAACGGTGTGTTCATCAGCGTGGGGAGGCGCGATCTGGAGGGAAAGTATGTAGGTCATACGGCGCCCAAGGTGGCGGATGCCTTCAAAAGAGCGCGCGGCGGCGTTCTGTTTGTCGATGAGGCCGGCTTCATGACGCAGACGATCAACGGCTCGGGCAGAGGATACACAGCCGAGATCGTCAAGGAATTTGTGAGGTACATGGAACTGATGCCGGATGTGACCGTGATCTTTGGGATGTATGACCGGGAGGCGGAGGACTTCCTGCAGCTGGATAACGGCCTCAGATCCAGGATCTCCAGAGTCGTGCGCTTTGAGGATTTCGGGGACGATGAACTTGCGAGGATCGCGTCGCTCATGTTCACCGAGAGAGGATACCGGATGGAAAAGGGCGGTATGTCGCTGATCATGGAATACCTGCTCGGAATCCGGGGGCGCGAGGATTACGGGAACGCGCGGGAAGTCCGCAGGATTGTTGAAAACGCTATTCGTGCGCATTGCCTCGAAAAGCATGAGGATCCCAATGTCATATCCGTATCGGAGATCAGAACAGGGATTCGGGAGACGCTGACTGCTCCACGCGAGAGCACGCCGAAAAAGAGACGGATCGGCTTTGCCGCGGAGGAAGCTGAACCGCTGGCGGCATTTTGATGCTTTATGAACTGTGAGCAGAGAAAGGAGGGATGTGCATGCGAACGATAGAGCAGGAGGAACTCTCCCCTGAAAAGCAAAGGAACGTGATGAACCGGGAACAGGCAACGGCCGTGATACGGGAACTTGCGGCCGACTGCTACGGACACGACAATCTGTATGATTTTCCGGATCTGGAACTGCGGGAAACAGATTCGCAGGGATCACCGATATTTCTGCGCCTTCCGGTGGTGTTTATGGCGATACATTTGAAAATGTACAGTGAGGCCGGAATTCTTCTGGATCATGCGGATGATTTCACGGATGCGGAGCAGCTTAAGGGGCACATCACACAGGAATTAAAAGGATATGACATGGATCGTACTTTTACTCCGGGTGAGCTTCTGATCGCGCATCCGGATATACCGTCATCACTGCTGAAAGCACTCTATGCGCACTGGATGCCGGATCGGCCCGATGTCAAAAGGATCCGTTATTATCGGGATCTTGTGCGCAATGAGTATATGCGGACTTTTGGCGGCGGGTGTGCCTGTGACGGAATAAATTACCGCCAGACTGCGCTTGGTCTCTGGAGTCTGAAATGCAAGTGTCCGGAAATGCTGTCGGGATTGTATGATTTTGGTGATTCATCGATCAGTATGCCATCTCCGAATTCCGCTGATGTGGAGGAGAACCGGAGAGTTCTGAGGGATTATACCTTTTTTCTGCGGGTACTGTATGAATGCCGACGCGACCAGCCGGAAAAACTGGAGTTGTTGATCAATAAAACGCACTTTGGTTTTGCGCAGAATTCTCCGGAGGATTTTGTGACCTATGAGCAGGAGTACGAGAACTATATCCGGACGGTTACCGGAATGAAATCTCTGTTTGAGATTGCTGCGAAAAATCAGACACATCCATATGGCAATTACTGTATGATGCTGCTCAGTGTCATCGCGTCGCTGTATGTGGTCTGGACCAATCGGTTTGGACAGGCATCCCCAAAGGCGAGAGGTGTTATTAGGAAATGGATCCGGGAGCTTCGGAGAGACTTCCGAAAAGCAGCCGGAAGAAATATCTGGTGGTTTATCAGACAGCTGTTTGCGGAGTCTACTCATCGCGACGTGTTTGATACGATGTGGGCGTTTTTCACCCTGCTGCGTCATGTCTGCGGGTATGATCTGAAGGTCGATGTGACAAAGCCGCGGGAGTTGGAAATCATCTCACAAGGGTTCACGAAAGAGCAGACATTTACAGATCAGCGGATCGTGAAAGCAATCGACGGGCTGGAGCAGCTGGGCGATTTCATCAGGACAGATACCGTCTTCGGGTACCCCGGCAAGTATCGGAAAAGCTGCCGGATGCTTGAGGATATCGCAGAGCGGATCCTTAAGCTTGACAATGAAGAACTCCTCGAGGTGGCGCTCAGAAAACGCCTGATTCCGCCCGCTTTGTATCACCGGCTCATGGAGTCTGCCGCCGAGGACGGCTCAAAGCTGATGCCCTGTCTGATCGCGTACAGCGCGGCGTATGAAAAACCATGAGGTCGATCGGCAGCAGCGGGTATCCTATAACGATAAGGAGGGCAATGCGTAATGCGAGATTTTTTCTACACAGAGATGAAAAAGCAGATGGAAGAGATAAGGA
>JAILFA010000019.1 GCA_024687125.1 Lachnospiraceae bacterium | reverse complement strand
GGGTTCTTGACAATATATAAGGGTGTCCTTATAATATAAGCGCACACTCATATATCATATAGATCATAAGTTGATCAGGAAGGAGGAAGCATGGCAAAGAAGAAAAAGCGGGCGGATGGTCGTATGCAGAAGTCTTTTACGATTAACGGTAAAAGATATTGTGTATACGGTACATCCGCCCAGGAACTGGTTGTCAAGGAAGCTGAGAAGAGGGTGGAAATACTGGAGAAACGTGAAAAGCGCGATAATCCGACATTAGACGAGTATCGCGACAGATGGACAGAAGCAAGACAGGACAGTATAAAGGATTCCACTCTACGGTGCCAGTCCTTTCAATATGCGAATTGCGCAAACGTCAGGATTAAGAGCACTGGGATGCGGCTCGGTGATATGCGCCTCTCAGAGATCAAGGTGGAAGATATCCGGGAGGTTCAGAAGACCCTGAAAAGTGATGGCAGAAGATCGCAGACAGTGAATGACGCGATTGCGCATCTCTCGCATATCTTTCATACCGCTGAAAAGGAGCGAATGATCGAATTCAATCCGTGTGTCCTGGTAAAACCGCTTCATCGGACAGAGGAGCGGGCACGTGATACCGTACACAGGGCATTAACGATTGCTGAGCAGAAGACATTCTTCGCGGCGTGTACAGAGTCGTTTTATTATGATGTGTTTCGTATCGCTGTGGGTACCGGGATGCGCTGTGGAGAGATCGGGGCTCTGTATTACTCTGATATTCAGGATGACAGGATCCACATCGTAAGAACGATTACCAAAACCGGTAAAGGAGGATACCGGATCGGTGAGGATACGAAGACAATCCATGGAACGCGGGTGATTCCAATGAATGATCAGCTTCGTGAGATTATCGCGCATCAGCAGTATATTAATACGCTGTTTGATGGAAGACCGGCCGATGGTGATGAGTGTATTTTCAAGGGAGTGGAGCGCGGGCTGCTTCTCGATACTCCGGTTAATCGCGAGATCGGCAGGATCTGCAAACGTACCGGAATTACAAAATTTACGATGCATGCGTTCCGTGCAACCTTTGCAACGCGCCTGATCGAGCAGGGCGTGAATCCCAGAACAGTACAGGAACTGCTCGGCCATGCCGACTACGGCCTGACAATGAACCTGTACGGACATGTGGTCGATGACACAAAGAGTCAGGTAATGAACGATATCCGCATCGACATGTAAAGGATAAAAAAGATCAATCCAATAACGGTGTGGGTTCAGTATTTCTGAGGGAGAATGCCGGTTTCATGGGCATTCTCTCTTTTTTTCTGACTGCCAATTTGACTGCAGCACCTCTCTCAAAGCTACTCGTAGCAAGGGATAGCAGGATTTGGTTTTGACTACGATACAGGCCAGGATCACGAATAGTATGACGGAGAGTTGCCATTAGGGAATGATTTCAGATGAAATCAGACGGATTTTGTGAAGGAAAATGTGAAAGCAGACTGGTTATGGCTTTGAAGGGTGTTGGTTAAGACGGTCAGTAAGAAAATCCCGAAATATAGGCATTCCCTCGCTTTGTTTTGACTGCCAATTTGACTGCAGCACCACTTTCAAAGTCGCTCGCAGCAAGAGATAGCGGATTTCGATTTTGACTGCGATACAGCGGACAAATAAATAAAATAACGAGCGATATTGTGTTGGTTCAGGTTTTTTGATCAGGAATGGCTTAAAACCTGGATTTTCAAAAAAAATCTGACTGCAATTTTGACTGCTATTTTGACTGCATAACAGCTGAACCCACACGAATCCGGGTGAATTCAGACGAACGCTGATGATCCTTCTGAGGGTACAGAAATGCCGTCGTTGTGCGGTTCTTCGGCACTACGGCGGCTTCTGATGGAACTTGATGAAAATTACTGCGGAAGATGGGACTTGAACCCACACGACGTATCCGTCACAAGAACCTTAATCTTGCTCGTCTGCCAGTTCCGACACTTCCGCAACCCTCCCGGTAGGACTTGGGAGTCGTGCAGGAGAAGGGACTTGAACCCTCATGAAATTGCTTTCACACGGACCTGAACCGTGCGCGTCTGCCAATTCCGCCACTCCTGCTCGCGAAACACTATTTTAAATGGTGTTGGAGAAAATGTCAAGCGTATTTATGTGAGACATAACATGACCGGCTTGATCCGGTTTGATGCGATCAGATTGACAGGCGAGATCAGATGATACATAATTTTTTTTACTTTAACAATACATGAAGGTGACGCCATGCCAAATGGAAAAAAAGAGGACTATTGATATGACGGCTCCCCTGATTGCGGTATCCCCGCCTTATGAAATGGCATACCGAAATGAAGTATCCCCTAATCCCGCAGAACCCCATTCTCATAATGCTACGGAGCTTTATTACACACTTACCGACCTGCCTGATGTGCTCTTAAACGATACCATCTCCATGATACCGGCCGGCACGCTCATTATCATACCGACCTTTTGTATCCATCAGCTATACCATGAAAACCATGTAGTATATGAACGATATATCCTTTCCATACATACCGGATGGCTCAATTCTGTCTTCTGCGATATGCCGACGGTGTTTTCGAGACTGAAGGAACCTGAGCCCTTATTCTATTCTCCCGCAGGAGACGAGAAGGAGGCGCTTCTTGATCATTTTGGCCGGTTGCTCAGATATGAAGATAAACTGACTCCGGAATCGCTCTGTACCCTGTTTGATTTTCTCGGCTTCCTCGGGACGATAATGAGAAGCTTCGAACCGGAGTCGGAATTCAATCTGCCGGTGTCGGACTCTCAGAAGAAGATAAACGGGATCCTTGCATATATCCAGGAGCACTTGCATGAGCAGATCAAAGTTGAGGAGATCGCTTCCTGCTTTTATCTGAATCCGGATTATCTCTCAAGACTGTTCAAAAAACACATGCACATACCGATCAGCCGTTACATCATGATGCAGAGGATCAGTGCGGCCGAATCGCTTTTAAGAAGCGGACATTCCGTTAATCAGGTGCAGGAAGAACTCGGATTTTCAAGCTATGCGCATTTTTTTAAGACATTTCAGAAATTCACGGGAGTTTCTCCCAGCCGGTATTCCGCATGATAGGAAGGTCGGATATTTGCATAAATCAAGGCGAATTTATGTATTTTTGCAAGTGATGATCTGCTGTATGCTGTAACTGAAACAGGGAACCTGTTTCGCTGCGCACAGGACATCCGGCAGGACAAGCCGGACAACGATCACAGGGATCGGAGGAGAAAACAATGGATCAGATAAAACTCGGGGTCATAGGGATCGGCGGTATGGGGGCCGCCCACGCCCAAAGCATCGCCAAAGGGAACGTGCCGGAGATAAAGCTCGCCGCCGTGGCGGATATCAGACAGCAGAGGCTCGACTGGGCGCGTGACAACCTTCCTTCGGATGTACAACGTTTTGATTCCGGAAACGCGCTGATCGATTCGGGGTGCTGCGACGCTGTGCTGATCGCTACCGCACACTATCTGCATCCGGATTACGTGATCTACGCGCTGGAGCACGGGATTCATGCCATTAGCGAGAAGCCGGCCGGAGTGTATACAAGTCAGGTCCGTAAGATGAACGAGGTGGCGCAGAAGAGTGATAAGGTGTTCGCTCTCATGCTGAACCAGCGCACCAACTGCGTGTATCGAAAGCTCCACGAGATGATCGAAAGCGGTGAACTGGGTGCCCTGAAACGTATGAACTGGATCATCACCGATTGGTACCGGACGCAGGCATACTACGATGCGGCGGACTGGAAAGCAACCTGGGACGGGGAAGGCGGCGGAGTGCTCTTAAACCAGTGCCCGCATCAGCTGGACCTTCTGCAATGGCTGTGCGGGATGCCGACAAAGGTCAGGGCTTTCTGCCATGAGGGCAAATGGCATGAGATAGAGGTGGAAGATGATGTCACCGCGTATCTGGAATTTGAGAACGGGGCAACCGGCGTATTCGTGACCTCAACAGGGGATGCCCCGGGAACCAACCGCCTGGAACTTACCTTTGAAATGGGACGGATCGTCTGTGAGGAGCAAAAGCTGTATTTTGACAAACTCAGTGTCAATGAGCGCACCTTCTGCAAAGCAGAGCCCGAGGGTTTCAAAAAGCCGGATATGACAAGAGTGGAGATAGAAACCGACGGAAAGAATGAGCAGCACAACGGCGTGCTGAAAGCTTTTGCGGACCGGATCCTTCACGGCGGGAAGCTGGTGGCGGAAGGGACGGAAGGGATCAGAGGCCTGACGCTGTCCAATGCCATGTACCTTTCCTCTTGGCTGGATCGGACGGTGGAGATCCCGTTTGACGAGGATCTCTTCCTGGAAGAGCTGAACAAACGCCGTAGGGCCTCTAAGAAAAAGACGGGAAGCGGAATCGTATTTGATACGGCGGGAACATATTAAAGGAGGGACAGATCATGAAATTCAAACTTGCGGCATTCGCGGATGAAGCCTCGCCTGCGCTTGCCGGGCAGATAAAGGCGCTTAAGGAAAACGGGATCTCGATGCTGGAGATCCGCAATCTGGACGGAAAGAATATCGCTGATCTCAGCGCGGAAGAAGCGAGGGAAGTACGAAAAAGACTGGAAGAGGAAGGCTTGTCTGTATGGTCCCTCGGATCGCCCTACGGGAAGATAAGCATGACAGATGACTTTGAAGAGCATCTGGAAAAGTTCAAACGAAGCGTTGAAGTCTGCTTTGAACTCAACACAAAGCATATCCGGCTATTCAGCTTTTATGGCGCGCAGGAGAGCTTTGATGCTGTCGCGGACAGGCTCGGAAGATTTGTTGAATCCGCCAAAGGCACGGGCATCGTGCTCTGTCACGAGAATGAAAAGGGAATATACGGTGACATGGCAGCAAGATGCCGCAGGATCCATGAAACTTTTCCCGAAATAAAAGCGATCTTCGATCCGGCCAATTTTGTGCAATCGGGTCAGGACACCGGAGAAGCATGGGAGATGCTGGCGCCGTATGTGGAATACATGCACATCAAGGATGCGCGCAAAGACGGCTCCGTAGTGCCTGCCGGGAAGGGGGAAGGGAATCTGCCGTATCTGCTCTCGCAGTTTAAGGGAGAAGTGCTCACCATCGAACCTCATCTCACGGTGTTTGACGGGTTGCGTGCGCTGGAAGGCAGAGAGAAGAGCAGGATCGGACTCTATGAATATCCCGATCCCGAAACCGCCTTCCGGGCAGCCACGGAAGCACTCAGGGCATATATACAATGACCGGGCGGAATTAACACTTCATTCCTTCACGACAGGATCAAGGAATATGTGAAGGAAACGCCACAGTCCGACGATATCACCATGCTGGGGATGATCTATCGGGGAGTCACCGGGGACGGTTCTCTTTGACTCATTTTGCTGGTGAGTCAGAGGGGACGGTTCTCTTTGACTCATAAGATGGAGTCAAAGAGAACCGTCCCCATTGACTCATCAGAGCCCGGTTGATCGTGTCGTTCTGACGGACGAAGCGGGCGTGATCGGAGGGGGCGCCGGAGCGGTCACACTCCCCGCAGATGTCGACGCCGAGGGGATGGGTGCGGTCCCGGAGAAAGGCAAGGAGCGCATAGAGATCCGATGTGCGCATGCCGCCCTGATCCCAGTTGGTCTGTACTTCTTCGGGCGACAGGATATCCTTGTCCACGGAGATCCAGACGGGAAGCTCCTCCGGCAGCAGGCCGGAGAGAAGAGAGAGCAGCTCCGGCAGGGGCGCTTCCGGGATCAGGGATATCTTCCGGCCGGCCAGTTCGCAGGAGAGGACCGTTGCGGAGGCGGCGCCATGAGCGGAAGAGCCGGATCCCGCAATGTCCACCGCATCATCGCAGAGCGCTTCTTCAAAGAGTCTTCGATCCGGACCGATCAGGAGAACCTGCCGCAGGAAGGGATCCTCCTCGAGTGAGGCGCGGACCCAGGAGCCACAGGACAGCAGGCCGCCGAAGGCGGGCGGCTGCAGATCCGGATGATGATCGATGAGGATCAGGCAGTAGGGGATGCGGAGCCGCTCCGTGAGGAGCCTGGTCATATAGTGGCTGTTGCCGGAATCGATGAAGTGCAGGCCGTAGAGGCCGTGACGATCAAAGGAGATCCGATCAAGCCGCCGCCGTATCTCGGAGGCGGCATCCTCCGAGAGATAACCGTTCGTGCCGGGAATGCCGGTCAGGTCGTGGTAATGCGGCAGACCGGGATCGGAGGATGGGGAACCGCCGTTCTCGGACACAGGAAAACGGGAGTCCCCGGCAATTTCGCCGGCAGACTCCCGCCAAAAATCTTCTTCTTCATAGATCCCGGTAAATGAAAATACGGAAACTTCCATGTCTGAAGGACGATCCGTCTGGGCCCGCGGGCTCCGGGACGGGAGGATCCTACAATCCCGCCAGCGTGGGAGCGGCATCCCTGCCGATCACGCAGTCCGCGGTCTCCTCGATGTGCAGCGTCTCCGGCGCGTTGACCAGTAGCTCAGAGGCAAACTCCATGCAGGTCCGGCGAAGTTCGAACACGACGCCGTCCTCCAGGGTGCGCAGCCCGAGGATCAGGTAATACCCGTTCTCATCGCGGTAGAGCTCGGAATCCACGATGGGAAGGTGGCTTAAGCATTTGCACAGCCGGATGCAGGTGCGCATATCGGGCAGATGCACCAGATATCGGGCATATTCCACGGCCGGGCGGGAGACCACTTCGGGGTTCTCCGGCAGCTCTCCCGGGCCGCCCGGTGTGATCACGCGGGCGAGCTCCCTCATGACGGAGGTCATGATCTCATTCAGCACACGGCCCTTGTCGGGACCCTCGCTGCGGACCAGTTCCTCGATGCGCTCCTGGGTGACCTCGCGCAGGATGCCGGCAGCGGCTTCCCGCACACGATCCCCGGCGGAACGGAGATCCTCGTTATTCATCTTCATGACAAAGACACGCAGGCTGCCGTCTGTCATGAGGTTCTTGGACATCATCAGGATGTCGGTCTTGGGGTCAAAACCGAGCTGCGCACCGATCTCGCGGTTGAGCTCGCTCATGAAGGCCACGCTGCGTACGTCATTCGTACCGATCCCCTCCGGGGTCAGTCCGAGTTCCTGTAATTCGGATGCCGCGATATTGCACTCTACGGCGGCGTCATTCATCTTAACTATGATCATGCAGTTCTCCTTGCTGGTGCGTAGGGTCTGCTTTCGTCAGTCTCATTATACCATGGATCTTACTGTTTGAAAAGATAATATATACCGATGTTTCTCCCTTGTCAATCATTCCCGGATCAGAGTGACCAAAGCCGCGCAGTTTGTGCGCGGCCTGGTGAGGAAAGTGATTCGGTATCCGATCTACAGGATGGGATCGGTGGCTGTTGTCCCGCTCCCGGAGGTTTCGCCTCTGGGGGCTTTTTTGCTCCCTGTGCCGCTGTTCTCATTCTGTGAAGGCATCTCGCCGTTCTGCCCCATCTGCCCTCTGGGACCGCCCATCATCGGGCGTTCTCCCATCATCGGGCGTTCCATCATTTGGCCCGGCCCGCCGAACATCTGATTGGTGATCGTATTGGTCTCTTTCCCGTTCTCGATGATCGTACCGCCGTTGTAGGTCGCGGTTCCGTCACAGTCAAAGGTGGATTGCCCGGTGATACTGATGGTGCCGCCATTGATCGTAATGTCTCCGTTGGAATCCACGCCGTCTGTGTCTCCGGCGCCCATCTCGATCGTGACCGAGCCGCCGTTCTGCTCGTACAGGGGGGTATAGGCGGAGGAACCCGACTTGGCATTGATCCCGTCATCCGAAGCTTTGATCACTACGGTCCCGTCGTTGATCCGGATCACCGTCGCCTCGATCGCTTCCGCCGCGGTGAGGTTTAACTCCCCGCCGTCGATGGTGATGACGGTCGTCGCATGGATCGCGTCATCCTCCGCCTGCACGGTGAGGGTCCCTCCGGCAATGGTCACGCTGCCCTGGGTGTCATCATCGTCATTCTCGGCATGCAGTCCGTCATGGCAGCCGGTGATCTCGATCGTGCCGTCCGCCACTGCGATCTCATCGTGCGCCTCGATGGCACTTCCGGCACATGTGATCCGGAGGGTACTTCCCGTGATCTTTATGTCATCCTTGCCGGCGATCCCGTTATCCGAAGAGGAGATCGTAAGGGTTCCCGTGCCGTTGAGTACCAGATCATCCTTCGAAAAGATGACCGCGTCCGTATTGGTGTCTCCGTCCGCTTCAAAGGTGCCCGATACCGTGAGGGAACTGTCTCCTTCGGCTGTGGTCACAAACACCTTGTCCGCGTTTTTCACATAGATACAGGGGGCTGACGTGTTGGTGATGCTTGCGTCCCGGAGAACGAGCTGGACCTTGTCGTCATCCTGCGCCTCGATACGGATCGTCACATCGGAGGCGCTCCCGGAGACCACGTAGACGCCGGCCTGTTCGATGGTGACATCCTGCCCGTCCTTTAAGGTGATCGTCTCGGCTCCGTCCAGATCCGGATCCTGCTCCAGATCCCGTTCGGTGAAGAGGTCGTCCTCCTCCGCGGCGGTTTCCTGCCGGATCGAATCGGCCTGCTGCGTGTCGCCCTTCGCGAGAGCCGTCTCCGAATTCACATCATAGGATACGGCGACTTCGCTTACCGATGCGCCGGTGTCGCTGCCGGCCGGTGTCGTCTGTCCGCAGGCACCGAGGGCCGCCGCTGTCAATATCATGGTCAGCAGGATCGATAGATTTCTCTTTTTCATAGTACACCTCCTATTATTCTTCCTCTATTTACAGGGCTTCCGTATTGTCTGTCACTCTGCCGAGACTGATGTCCAGATTGCCGTTTCTCATCCGGAGCTCGTCGAGCAATGCTTTGGTCGAGGCCGAGGGCTTGAGC
>JAILFA010000137.1 GCA_024687125.1 Lachnospiraceae bacterium | reverse complement strand
AAGATACGGTAAGAAGGATCACATACTGATCCGTATGACAGATTCATTCCCGTTCTTTAAGGAAAAGTACATTTTGGAGAACGGAGTGGAAAGAATAGAAACAAATTATCATATAGCCGATGGTATGTTCAGCCGCTATACAAACTATGAATTGCCGAACGGAGCATGTTCCGCCGAAACCAGCGGAACGCCGATGTTTGAAACCGTCTACCTGGAGCCTGAAAATCGGTGCCCAGTGCTGATCACAAATGTCGGAACAGAATCTTTTGAGATCAGTTTAAGCCGCGTTCAGATGCCTGACGGGTATCAGCCGGTTGCTGCGACAGGTATGATCCATCCTGATGAAGTGTTTGGAATCTACCCGCCTCATGAGGCTATGGATACTTTGAAGCAGTTTGAAGAAGCGGTTATGAAGGAATTCACCGCGAAAAGAGAAAATCGCATCACACAGGATGAGATCAACCGTTTGCTGGGAGGATGATCAGATATCAGAAAGGCCGTGATCGGACAGGCAAAGAGCCGGAAAGGGGGGATATGGCCGATTCAATGCTTAGAGCAGAAATAAAGGTTTATTCGGAAAAATATGACATTCCGGCGTGATCAAAGACTATGGCGTGGTAGCAAAACTGTTTTTCACTCATGACGGAAAAGATGTGGAAATGGCTGTTCGTCGGAGCATTCTGACGAATGAAAGCTTTGAGGACGTGGGAAGAAACATGATCGAATCATATGTTGCCAACCTTGCCACACATGTCGAGGGCAGGAAACTGCAGCTGCATTAGAGGAGATCTGTATCCGGCGGGAATCATCGAGGGATAGAAACGAGGAGGAATATGATATGAGCGAATGGGGAAGAGTGGCGTTATACTATGATTTTGAACAGGATGATGAATATGAAGGCCGGATACGTGTTCGGGGGCTGATCTCCAAGGCGTATAAGTATCCCGGTACGATCAACATGATCCTGCATGCATACTATGGAACTACATTTCTGTATTGGCGCACCGGATGGCGTCACCCGGATTTCAGAGGGGAGAAATGGGAGAACAGGCTGAGCGGCTGGAGAGCACTGAATACAGCCTTTGACGTGCTGTTCGATCTCGGAGATGTAGACACCGGGGTCAGCAGCGTGGAAGATGTGATCATAGGGGATGACATGTCCGATGAGGAGATGGCTTATGAGATTTTTAACTGTGAGGGAACGGACGGCTTTATTGATATCATGCTCACCGGCAATCCGGAAGACGGGTATAAGATCAAATATGCGTATGAGTACTATCGCGGGGAGGAACTGAACAGCGACAAACGCGTCATAAAAGATTTCCGTCAGGCGCTCAGCCTGGACAGGAACGCCCCTTACTACATGGAAAAACCGATTGTCAAAGAGGCAGTGGAAAGCGCCATGTCCGGTATCGAAAAGATCGGTGAACTGATGACGGAGGAGGAACTCCTGTCATTTGAAGATCTGGGGATCGCCTGGATCCGTGATGCGAGAGAGGCGCGCAGGCTTGAGTTGGAGAGGATCGCGTTTGAAGAGGCGGAGAAAAAGCGGATCGCAAGCGGGCTGCTGACGGACGAGGATCCCGTGCATTATCTTGGGATAAAGCTGCGAACATACCATGCGCTCTACAAAGCCGGGATCGAAACGATCGGGCAGCTTCGGAAGATGTCGGATGAGCAGCTCCTGGCCTGCGATGAAATGGGACCGAAGCAGCTTGAGGATGTCAAAAAACACCTAAGCGGGCTGTCGTTGAATGAAAACAGCGATGCCTGCAAATTGCCAAAACGGAGGAAACAAAAATGAAGGATCGCTCAGAACACGCAGAGGCCAGAAAACTGCAGCTGCATTACTGGTATATAGATGAATGCGAGAGCAAAGACGAAAAGTATCTGATCGGACACGGGATCGTTACCGGGCATAGAGAAATGCAGGACTCAACTCGTGCACATACCTCTGCTGTCCAGTCGATTTCGATCGATGAAGCCGAAAAAGAACTGGTGCTCACGACAAAAAACAGTGTATATCATTGTCCGCTTGCCTATTGCAGGTTTAAAAAGCAGGATGAGTATCCGGACATCATACCGGACTATCAGAAGCTCAGACAGAAATACAAAGGGAAGCTTCCATATCCGTCCATTGAACCCGGGAAGGTGCTTCTGGTCCTGGCAAACTTCTGCCATTATTATTTTCACTCGGTGTATTATGTGCCGGAAGGGTCAGAAGACAGCGAATCGCTGGAATTTCACGGCTGGCCGCATGTGGGGATGTTCCAGGACAGTTATCTGATCAGCGTAGAGAATGCCCCTATTGACCTTCGGTATTTCCCTCATTATCAGCACGTCGAATTCTATTCGGAGGATACCAATGACATGCCGCTCTTTATCGAAAACATCGGTGATGTGACCTTATACGCGTCCACTTCCTGTGGTACACTGAAACTTGAGCCCGGGGAGCGCAAGGAAGTAAAAAGAGAAAATGCGGAAAAGGAAATGCCCATGCTTCTCGGAGGAGAACTGTATCCGGCAGGGATCTTCGAGGAATAAAAATATGGAGATCGAAGAATATTTCAGTTCCAAAACATACAAGGTGACGGATCAGATAAGACGCCTTCAGGCGCAGCTGGCTGAGGCCGAAGCGTATCAGAGGAGTGTCCCCGGGTATGCCGCCACGCAGGGCGGACATGCCAGCGCCTATTCCTGGTGGGAGGATCGGGACGGGAATCTCTGCGTGCGCTGGTTTACAGACGATTCCCCGGGGGATACGCCTTCGGGGAAGCCGGTCTGGAGATATTCGCACAGCGCTGACGGAAAGCTGATCGCTGAAAAACTGTCAGACTAGAAAATCGAGAATACAAATTGATTTTATTTGACGCACGTCAAATAGATCAAATATTTACCTGAAGGGTGACATGCTTCAAAATGCATGGTAGTCCGACGTCCCTGCGATCATGTCATCCACCAGCTGCTCGATATCGCTGCGGGAGCAGCTCTTTCCGCGGATCAGCGGGTCGTTCAGAAAGGATTCATATATTAGAGACCTGTCGTGCGTGACCGCTGCCCGGTAGATCCTTGCATGATTTTCTACATGCGGCAGGAGAAGTGCGCGGATGTTTTCGGGAGCCGTGCCTGCATAAACCGGCCGGATATGATCCATTGAAAAGACAGCGTTTGTCTCGACCACCGCGTCTTTCGGCAGATTGTCGATCTGTCCGGCGGTGTTCGGGATATTGACATTGCTGATCACGCGGGCCAGTCCGCAGAGTGCTTTGATCAGCAGGATTCCCTCTTCGCCGGTGGGGGAAAGTTCCATCTCTTCTTCAAAGGAAGCGAGTCGCCGGCTGCGCTCCAGGCGCTCCGCCA
>JAILFA010000122.1 GCA_024687125.1 Lachnospiraceae bacterium | reverse complement strand
TGTCGCACGAGGAACAGGCCGCGATCGCACAGCTGGCGGAAAAGATGCGCAGCTACGCACAGAAAGAATATGAAAGCAGGCTGTACGACGGGCCGGAAGGGCTGCTCAAAGAGATCCGCATGGAGAATATCTTCAGCACCTCCTTTTCAAAAAAGGCGCTGATCGTGTATATCCTGTCGCCGTTCTACTATCCGGAGTCGGAAATCAGCCACACAAATGTGCGGGAAGTGCGCGCCATGTCGGATACGCTCAGGGAACTGGGCTATGATGTGGATGTCGTGAACAGCTATTATGCGGGAGAAGTTGATGCCGGGCGGTATGATCTGCTGATTGGCTTCCGGAGACCGTTTGAGGAGCTTCTCCCACGGGTACGAAAAGAGTGTATCTCCGTTTATTACACCACGGAGGCGTCCCCTTATTTTGCCAATCCGGCCGAATTGAAGCGGATCCTGTATTTTGAGGAGCGTAACGGGAGAAGGCTTTCCTATGAACGGCAGAACCATGCCTGCCTGGATCTGGAGAGGCTTCAGCTCGCTGACGGAGCAATCTGCATCGGCAACGACTGGGCATTATCCACCTACCGCGGGATGTTCCGCCGCTGCTTCAGGCAGAATGTCTCTTCGACAGAGCTGAAGCGGGATGCCGCGCATAAAGCGTGAACACCATACGGGAGGGCGTTTCTCTGGTACGGCGGGGCCGGCGCGCTGCATAAGGGTGCGGACCTGTGTATCGAGGCGTTCCGATCGCTGCCGGAGCTGCAACTTCATATCGTGGGCAGGCTGGACGGAGAAGTTCTGGAATACTACCGGGAGGAGCTGGATCGCTCCGGGAACATTTTTTATCATGGTTTTCTGACGCCGGACAGCGAGGAGTTCCTCGATGTATGCGGTATCTGTGATTTCTGCATCGCAGTCAGCTGCAGCGAGAGTCAGTCCACGGCCGTCTGTACCGCCATGCGAGGCGGGGTGATCCCGGTGTGCCTACCCTGCATCGGGATCGATGCCGAAGAATACGGCGGCTTCATGATCGAGGATGATACGGTACAGGGGATCGCGGAAGCCTGCAGGAAACTGTCAGAGATGACGGCTGATGATATAATAAGCGGGAGAGAGCGAGTATTCGCCACTGCTGCGCAGAACCATTCGCTTGATGCCTACAGGGAGATGCTTAGGAAAAACCTGGAAGGCTGTATGTAGAAGTGACATAGGGGGAATAGCATGAAGGATTACAGTGATTTTTGTGACCTTATGGTGTCGATCAAAAAGGCAAAGCAGTATTTCAGTTCGACAGCTAAGGAGTCTCTGCTGAAAGAGCATGCGGATGTTGTCTCCGGACTTTCGGAGGCAGTATTGGCAGGCACGGGTTTTGTTTATAAGAATATTTCAGAGACATCAGCAGCGCTGCTGGAGGTATTGGAGAATCCGGAGTTAACGGTAAGGGATGTCATGATCCCTCTGGATGTATGGACGGAAACGGTGGAGAGAGATGCTGAAACTATAGAAAAGCATTCTGTCATGCTGGATCAGGCTTTTGAGCAGACAATGCTGATGGCGGAAAAATGTTCAGAACAGGCATTGTTCGATCGTCTGCTGTCCGTGTTGTGTGACTATGCAGACAGAGATCCCGTCAATTGTTCGATAATGAAGAATTTCTATTCTGAATATTCCTATTTCTGGGGAAGCTTTGATCCATCTTCCGGTGATTATGAACACTTTGATATGGCGATACATGCCGTAAAGCAGAATATAGATAATATTCGGTGGCTGTATGGTGAACTGGCGGATTACCGGTCGAAAAAAGTACTTAACGGCATCATCAGTTACTGGCTGGAACTGAATGATGATCATCTGAAAAAACTGAGAGAAGGCAATTATGGTGATTATTTCGATCTGGATATATTACAGGGAGCGATGCCCGACGAGACAGTATTTGTAGATTGCGGGGGATATACAGGCGATACGGCACGGGAGTATTATGACAGTTTTTTGAGATGTAAGAGGTATTATCTTTACGAGATGATTCCGAAAAGTATAAGTATGGCTAAAGAGACACTGGAAAAACATAATGAAGTGATCTACCGCAATGTGGGTGTCGGCAGTCCCGCGCAGAAGGGAACTGTTATACCAGTAAAGGATGTTGTGACAAATTCTTTTTCACTGGATCGATATAAGGAAGCGGCTCCCGGAGTCAACGCAGAGCAGCATAACAATGCAGAAGAAGTCAATATCAGATTGGTGACCCTCGATGAAGACATTACCGAACCGGTGACATTTATCAAAATGGATATCGAGGGGTCTGAGATAAACGCCCTTTTGGGGGCGAAGAGGCATATAGAAGCAGATCACCCTGTGCTTGCAATATGCACATATCATCATTATGAGCATCTGTGGGAGATCCCGCGTCTGATCCGGTCTATAAATCCTGAATACAAGCTGTATCTGAGGTACAATGGAATGGAGAGGATCATGGCGACCGAGCATTACATGCTTGCTGTCTGATCACGGAAAGAGCACATATTTTATGAAGATTTCGGTTGTGATGCCCGTATATAACACAGGTGAACGATTGTATAAAACATTGGTGAGCCTGCTGGGACAGACGGAAAAGGATTTTGAAGTATTACTGGTGGATGACGATTCTTTAGATCCGCTTACTATTGAGATAGAAAACACCTTTTGCCGGTTTGACCCGAGGTTTCATCTGCTTAAAAGCGGGGGAAACAATGGCCCTGCGGTCTGCCGCAATACCGGCATGAAGGCGGCTGCAGGCAGATATATCATTTTTCTCGATTCGGATGATCTGTTTATGCCGGAGATGCTGGAGACGTATGCAGATGCTTTAGATAAGAACAATGCCCGGATCAGCATCGGCAGTTTTATAATGAGGGATGTTAATACTGATGAGACCAGTCTGTTTGCACCCAGAGCACTCCCCGGAGTCACGGATGGAGTGTTTTCCATGAAGGATCTTCCGATCGACGGACTGGGGCGGTGGAGATCCATGCCGTGGAACCGAATGACAGAGTTGTCGTTTCTTCGGAAAACAGGGGTGGAGTTTCAGAACCTCAGGGACTATGAGGATGTTTATTTCGGGTTCGCCAGTGTTCTTTTGGCGGACCGGATAGTGTACTGCCCGCTGGATAAAGCCCTTATAATATACCAGGTCAACGACCCAAGACAGCTTTCCAACAGTCTGGATCCGAGAAATGGGATAAGCGCTTATGAGAAGCTTCTTACACACAAGTTTTGCGATGATGAACATGCCCTTCATCAGATTATGCGTGAACTCGTGACAGGGTTTCAATCCATGTTGGATAGAAGCCCGGATGCGGAGTACAGCCGCACATGTCTTGCCGGAGCAAAGAGACTGCTGGAAAAGTGGACGACGGACACGTTCTTCGATAATGAAGAAGACAGGAACAGGCGGTCAGAGATCCTGCAGATGATCATATGACCTGACCGTCAGAGATGTAAAGAAGGAAAGC
>JAILFA010000092.1 GCA_024687125.1 Lachnospiraceae bacterium | reverse complement strand
TTACATAATTGTCAAGTAGTGTTATAATATCCATGAGTATTGGTCTCCTTTCATTTTTCTTTGGTCGGAAAAAAGTATACCAAGGATTCCAATACTCATTCTTTATTTTTTATTTTCAACTGTCTATTTCTTTACTCCAATCGCATCGTCCTCGCCGTCTTCCGGCAGGTCATACAGCATGTCTTCGTCTGTCCCGTCGTCTTTGAGCGCGTACTTATCGCGCATGTCATCCATGCGAAAACGCTCCGGCCGGACGATCAGAAAGGGGTTGATCAGCAGCCTTCCCGCCAGCCGATAGACTCCCCGGATCCTGTCCGCGAATTCCTGCGGTTCATAGCAGCTGGGCACCCATACCTTTTTCACTTTTTCCTCACAGACACCGAGCAGGTCTCCGATCGAGATCGTGTCGAATCTGTCGGCAAGGCCGAGTTCATCTTCGCATTTCTTCCTCATGATCTGATATTCAGCCTTCAGCTCTTTGGTATTCACCTCACGTTCCAGTGCATCGTAAAACGCCTTCACGGGCAGCGCAAGGAACTGATCGATCACCGTGTTCTGTTTCCGCGCGTTGATCAGGAAAAACATCATATGGCATATACAGTAAAGACACTGTTCATCGTTCCCATAGTGTTCACTCGAATCGAGATAGGTGCCTCCGTACTCCTCATCCAGTTTGATCGCGTGGATGAGCGCGAGCAGGTCAATGAATTCCATCTGTTCGACCAGCGCCTCGTCCAGCCTTTCCCCGCGGATCGCGCTGGACACGGAAGCAGAAAGACACCTCTCTGCTGCCCCCGGTGCTTTCTTAAGTTCCCCGTACTTCTGGGAAAGCAGCCGGTGAATGATCCGTCCGGCATTCACCGGATCCTTCAGGTATTCTTCAGGTCTTTGAGTTTTCATTGGAGCCTCCTTTCGTGCGTCCCGTCATTATTTGTCAGTTCCTCATACAGCCTGCAGTACAGCTGCCCGTGATCAACGAACCACCCAAGCAGGCGCATGGTCTCGAGAGACATCGTGATACACTCCGCCCGGAACGGAAGACAGATACTCTGCTGATCGATCTCCGGAAAGCCGGTATCACGGATCTGTTCCCTGATAAATTCGCCGTCTTCCTGCGTCAGGATTCCCGCGATCGCGCGCATGGTGACCGCAAACGCCCTGCTGCGTCCTTCATCCTCCTCAAAAAGGACTTCATAGACCGATTCCACATCCAGGCAGGGAGCACGCAGGCTTTCATCTGTAGCGTACGTGATCATCGCATACAGATTCAGCAGGTGTTCTCCGCAGGTCATGGTGCCGAACATCCATCTGCCTTGCCGCCGGGGGCTCATGGTCGGATATTTTCTGTTTGCACGAAAATCCTCCAGATATCGAGCGATCGCCGCAGGGTTATCAAGGCTCGGAAACCATTTCAGCACCTCCTCAATTGCCGCGTCCGCGGACAGCTTCCGCTCCTGATCGATCGCAGCGACCAGGTTCTCGTTATGACGGAGATTTCTTCTGAGGACATTCCGCTTCTCTCCCGTTTCCCGCTCCAGCCGATCCAGCAGTGTGAGATTGTCTGACGGGAAAAGGAGCAGCCGTTCCGGAAGGTGCACGTCCTCATGCTCTTGCAGATATGCCTGGAGGCTGTTCAGTGTGTCCTCGCCGAGGCTCAGGTATACGTCATACTGCCTGCCGTTCACTTCCGTCAGCGGCGCCTCGTAGTAGAAAGCCGGGACCAGCGGCATATCCGTGTCGGATTCGATCGGATTAAAAGGCGAGAATCCGCACAGATACGCCAGAAACGATGCCCCGAGGCTCCCCCTGCAGCTGATGTTGAGCTGCCCTCTCTCCGGAAAGCACGGAAGCTGCAGAACGCGGTATGTCCCCAGCATGGTCTCAGCGACGCCGCTCCGTGACGCCGACTCCAGCTCCGCATAGATCCGCTCGCTGACGCGCGACGGCAGGCGCGGCCCGTAGATCTCCCCGGCTCTGCTGAAACATATTTCTTTCAGGGCTTGGATTGTGGGATCTTGTTTCTGTGCGGCATCTTCTTTCACTGCGTTTTCTTCTTTTGATGCATTATCTTTTTTCATCTCATGGTCGTTCATCTTTTTCCTCCTTTTCTGCGGCGGCTGACGGCTGCGGTTCTG
>JAILFA010000065.1 GCA_024687125.1 Lachnospiraceae bacterium | reverse complement strand
CGTGGCCGGAGAGAAAGTCCGCACCCTGGATGTCGGAAAGCTCACTTACAATCATCAGACACACGATTTCTCCCGTCTTCACGATGATCGGCAGGAATCCACGCGCCATTTCATCGTGAGCGCCGGCATCGGTTTTGACGCCGCAGTCTGTGAGGAAGCACTCTCCTCCAACACCAAGAATTTCTTCAACCGGATCGGCCTTGGGAAGCTCACCTACGGTGCCATCGCGCTCAGACACCTTCTGCGTGCGGACTGGATCGGGATCGAGGTCGAGGCGGACGGCAGGCCGCTCACCAGTCTGGACCATTTTCTCTTCGCCGCGATCATGCTGGAGCCCTATGAGGGGGGCGGTTTCCGTTTTGCGCCGGATGCCGTCAGCGATGACGGTCTCTTTAACCTGTGTCTCATCGGAGATATGACGAAGCCTCAGATGTTTTACGCGCTGCCCCACGCGTATTTCGGCAGGCATTACGGTCTGCCGGGCGTCTATCACTACACGGCCGGGAGCATCCGCATTCGTACGAGCATCCCCATGTGGGTCCACACCGACGGGGAAGTCATGATGAAATCCGACGACATCACTCTTACCTGTCTTCCGCGCGCTCTGGATATGATGATGTAATAACACTTGCTTTTTTCTCCGGTATGGCGTAAAATATCTCTCTTGTTAAGGAGAAAAAGCCATGAAGACAGTAAAAAAGCTCCATACCGCATGGAGCACGCGCAAAGAAAAAGGCTATATCACGTTATTGGAGCGTCTCATTCCCGCGCTCACCTATCTGTTCCTGTACCTGAAATGGTTCGATCTGCTGGAGGATGCGAACCGTTCTTCCTATGTCATCGTACACACGGAACTCGACGATCTGATCCCCTTTGCGGAGATCTTCGCGATCCCCTATTATTTGTGGTTTTTCTATGTGATCGCGACGCTCACCTTCCTGATCCTGCTGCCGCGTTCGGAGGATTACTTCAAGGCGCTGTTTTTCATGTGTGCCGGTATGACGGTATTCCTGTTATTCTCCACCTTTGTCCCGACCCTGCAGCCGCTCCGTCCTGCCGTCATGCCGCGTGACAACGTATTCACACACATGATCGCCAGGCTCTACATGACCGACACACCCACCAACGTCTTTCCGAGCATTCACGTATACAATTCGATCGCCTGTGTGATCGCATTGAACCGGGTGCCTCAACTGGACCGCCATAAATGGGTGCGCGTCTCCGCCGGTATCCTGTCCGCTCTCGTCATCCTTTCGACGATGCTCATCAAACAGCATTCCGTGATCGATGTGGCAGGTGCCTTTGTGATGGCTTTCGTCTTCTACCGCATCACTTATCAGTCAGATTTTGTGGTGAATGCCATGCACATCAGAGAGAGGGAGTTTTCGCTTCCCGCCCGTTCGCATTCCTGAAAGACCCGCAGGTTTTACCCACAGACAGTCAACCGCCCGCAAGCTTACTTGCGGGCGGTTCTTTGTGCCGGAAAACAGCGTACCGTACCCTTAGTTGAAGTGATAGAATTTATTGACCAGGCGGTAGCCTTCGACCGAGATCTTGCGGCCTCCCTTGCCGGGGAGATGCGCCATGTTCCCGACAATGCCGAACCGCATCTGCAGATAGACCCGCGGATTTTTCTTGGCAATGTAATGCCACAGCTCCTCTTTCTCTTTGAGTTTCTCCTTGCTCCCGTCGAGGATGAGCAGGATCGATGAGATCGCCGTGATGATCTCCAGATAGTTGAACATGTAGTGATAGCGCTGCTTGACGGAATTGATCATTCCGATATTTTCCGAGAAATAATCGATCATCATCCGGTTGACGGTCAGCTGCTGTTCCACGCGCGAGACCATCACCTGCTCGTTCACGGACTGATCCTCCCGCCCGATGTTGTAGTAGTAGAAATTGATATCCAGATAATACATATTCTTCACAAACGGCAGCGGCTCGAACACGTAGAGATTGTCCACGTAAAAGGTGTGTTCCGGGAGCTTCATCCCGCAGTCGCGCAGCAGCTTGGTGCGGTAGATCACGGAATGCATGAGGATATACTGTCCCTTGCGGAAATGGCCGACATCCTTCCAGGTGAACATCTTTTCCACCGGGAGTGTACGCGCGTAGCGCATGACCTTGTGCCGGCTCTCACCGCTCTTGTGATAGACGAAATTCGTGATGAGCATATCCAGCCGTTCATCCCCTCCGACGAGATCTCCGAGGGTCTGCAGGATCTTGCGAAGGGGGATCTCCCTGACGAAATCATCGCTGTCGACCACCTTGAAGTACAGTCCGGTCGCAGCCTGAAGCGCCGTCATGACCGCCGCCCCGTGTCCGCCGTTCTGTCTGTGGATCACGCGCACGATATCCGGGTAACGCGCCTGATAGCTGTCCGCGATCTCCCCCGTGCGGTCGGTGGAGCCGTCATCCACGATGATGATCTCCAGGTCGCTGCCGCCGACGATCAGCGAACTCAAGCATTTCTCCATATAATCCTGTGAATTGTAGCAGGGAACACCCACCGTCAGAAGCTTCATCTCTCACCTCCGCGCTCAGTCTCTGAGTCTGCTGGTCTCGAATCTCTCTATGGTCCTAAGGCTGCTCATCAGTTCGTTGTAACGCTGCCACGGCTCCCCGGGCTCCACTTCCAGGCCGGCCGCCATGGCCATGATATCGATCATCTCGTCATTGACCCTGCCGCGAAGCTCTTCCAGCACGCGGATCCGTGCGGATGCACCGTCCGCATCGAGAAACGCGACCACCAGCGGGTCCATATTCAGTTCCTGAGCCTCCTCCTCGATGGTTTTGGCCATCACACCCATCCGCGCGGATGTCACGGGGATCTCCGCCACAGAATCGCTCCTTAAGAGCGTCGGATCCGGCTGCTGGATCATCGACGGACGGACCGTTCTGTCCTCCTCCGGACGACCTCCCTTAGTCACAGGGACAGCCTCCACACGCGTAAAGCGGTATTTCGCGGACACCTCCGGATATTTCCCGTGATCGACCTCCGAGAGGAACTGGGTCAGTTCGCGGCACCACACTCTGAAATCCCCGTACAGCGCCTGATAGACGACCACTTCCTCCTTCGTCTCCGAATCCAGAGCGATCGTGACGATCTGATACAGATTCCCTTTGAAATGCCGATAGATCTCCTGTGGCTTCGGTCTTTCCCTCATTGTCTCCTCCTTAAGCCGTGCGCATTCCCAGCGTACTCTCCACGATCAGACTCTCGATCGCCGCTACATCGGTCATCCGTCCCCGCTTCGCGTTCCGTTCACTCTCCGCGCAAAGACCCAGGATCTGCACCAGCTGCGCGTCCGTGTACCTCTTCCCCCACTCCGTGCATTTCCTGATGAGAAACGGGTGAAGGGAAAGTCTGGTCCTGATCTCCTCCGATGACAGGTGCGCCCTCTGCAGCTCTCTGACCTGCAGGATGTTATTGTACTGTCTGACGATCAGCGCCAGCATCCGAAACGGTTCGACCTTATTAGCGAGCATCTCCTGATAGAGAGCACAGGCACCGCTCCCGTTCCTCTCCGCCATGCAGTCAACCAGCTGGAAGACGCGGTCCATGACGGTATCGGAGCAGACCGCCTCCACATCGGCGATCCTGACCTCTGTCCTGCCGTAGCAATAGGAAAGGAGCTTTTCCATCTCCTGCTCCAGCAGATTCATATCCGTGCGCGGCTCATTGGATGCCCCGCCGGTGGCAAGCTCATATAACCGGTCTGCTGCCCGCGTCTCGATCTTCATCCCATTGGCATGAAACCGTCCGCTGATCCACTTTTTCAGCAGGTCTCCGGTGGGTGGATCGCAGTTGACCGTAAATCCTTCCCTGTTGGCCGCCTTGAAAGCCGATGTACTGCCATTGACACTGCTTTCCTGAAAGATCAGACAGGCAGTCGACGCCGGCTCCTTTAAGTAGGCGGCGATCTTTGTCCCGCTCTCGCCGGCGGCGGCAAACCACCCGGTGTTTTTTAAATAGATCACCCTGAGCGGGGCAAAAAACGGCTCCGTCATTGCCATCTCAATGACCTCATCCGCCGAGGTCTCCGGGCCGTTGTACCGGGTGTGATTGATATCCCCCTCCGGTATGCCCAGCTTTTTGATCAGGCCGTCTGTCAGCTGCGCACGAAGATATGCCTCCTCCCCATAGAACAGATAGCAGGGGT
>JAILFA010000031.1 GCA_024687125.1 Lachnospiraceae bacterium | reverse complement strand
TCGTCATCACGGTCCGGTATGTTTTGTTGCAGACGTCTCATGGTCTGCTCCACATAGTCCTCCCAGGCCTTCTCGAGGCCCTTTGTGTCGTCAGGCAACGGTCTTTCTGCGTTCTCTGATCCGCCGCGGGTAAAGAAGATGCTTTTTTCACCTTCTTCCGTCTGTACCTGCAGTTGCAGATACGGAACAAAATGCTCTTTCAGGCACCCTGCAAAGGTGTCTGCACCTGCCTCGTCCAGGATGCTCTGTTTCACAAGGCCGCCCTGTTTTACGTGACCGGAGAGGAGTTTCATCCCGCGGTCCAGATCATCGCTGTAGCGCTCTGTATGTCTGCCTGCGAGCGCACGCAGGAGATTCACTAAGGCTTCCGCCATCTGTGATGCGGTCAGCGCGGCAAGATCCGCCTCACGCTGGCCGGCATCCATTCCGATCCCTGCTGGCATGATCCACCTCCTTCGTATCAGTCTGTTGTTTACGGTGTCATGGTGAAGCCGTCCGTGATCGCAGGAAGGATCCCTGTCGGATCCGCGGACAGACTTTCCTGCATGGATGAAGCTGCTCCGAAAAGGACCTGGAACAGTGCCGGAACGAGTCCCTGATGCACAAGCTTCCATGCGATCATCGATATGATGACCGCGATGGGGATACAGGCGATCGCCCAGGCCTTGTTCACGGGTTTCTTCAGGAACAGGCGCGTACGGACTCTGGTGAGTTCCCCGTCATCCATGTATTCCACGCGGTGGATGAACATGCTCCCGGTCAGGTACTGGACGATGTCCAGCGCCGGCAGGATCCCAACGCATCCGCAGGTGATCAGATAGAGGATCCCTTCAGCGATTTCCCCCTGCGCGAAGCGGTGAAGTCCAAACCAGCCGCCAAAAGCAGCCATGCTCACCAGCGTGTCTGTGTCGTCGTCGGCCACCGGATACCACTGCTTCTTTCCTGCAAGCCCCGTATCGAGATTTCCAAGCATTACCGGACTGTATCTCCTGACATACAGCGACCCGTCGCGGTCGATTATCTCGTCCGCATCCGTAACCGGCGGCTCTGCGTTTTCGAGAGCCTCAAGTCTTCCCTGCAGTCTGGTCACACTTTGTTCGTCCAGCACCCGGATTCCTTCTTCTGTCTTACGAAGCTTTTCATGGAAGTAACTGTAGATATCCGCGACCGGGATAAGCTTCGTCCCGTCCGCCGACAGCTTTAGGCTGATCTCATCTGCGTGAAATACGATATCGCTGCTTGAGGCATCAACGCCCAAAAGATACCGCACTTCGTTCCCTATGGAAGCGTCAGCCTTCTCTTCATAAGGAATGATGGCTGCAAGTCCCGTGCTGGATACGATCGCCAGCTTAAGAAACACGTGATCGTTCAGGTAGATGTTCTCATAGACCGCCGCCCGCCCTGCATAGGTCTCTTCGAACCACTCCGTATCGAGTCCGGTTTCCACTCTGGGATCCTTTCTTTTCGGGATCTGCCATGCTTTGCTCAATCTCATTTTTCACCTCCTGTGTGGGAGTATCGCTGAAGGGACCAAAAAAACGGATTTTTCGGAAATTTTCCGTTTTTTTCTACTCGCCCGCGATATTCCCACTCAGAGGATTCTGATTTTTCTATCCGGAGGTGGGATGATGGATATGATGAAAAGTAATGAAAATTTAATCGTTCAAAATGCCGCCAAAGCCTTTATTTATCTGGCTTCGAGGGGTATAATAGACATGACATCTGAATCTGGTCAGATAGATACTATGCAGAAAGAAAAGTTTCTCCAGGATCTGTTTGAACAGAACGAACTGTCGATCACGTACTACCAGAGTTCCGGGGTCTATGGCTTCAAGATCCCCTCGGAGATCCGGAAAAAGGCGGGGATCGGCATTCCGGTGCGAGTCACCGGTAAGACACGAGAGATCGTTGTCGACAAGCTCTTTGACATCTTCATAGGGAGAAGGATTGCATCCAATGGCAAAACTCTTGCGAATCTGTATGACTCATTTATTGATACCAGAAAGAAAGACCCGGACTTTGCCGCACACACGGTCAAGAAGAACACGGAGGACTGGAATAAGTACTTTAAGAATACCATGATCGTGACCGTCGCGGTGGAACAGATAACCCCCAAAGACCTCATGGACCTTTTCAAGGCTATGACGGCCGGGCGGAAGATGACCAGACATGCATTCGGAAACGCAAAGGGGCTTTTGAACCAGCTGTTCGACCTGGCGGTAGAGATGAACCTGATCGAACGCAACATCTGTCGGGAGATCACGACGAGAACGCTGAAGTTCAAGCCCGAAGCCTGCAAGCAGGAGCAGGTCTATACGAAGGAGGAGCGCAACAGCATCGTCAATTACCTCGACGGCTCCGAAAACGTATATGACAAGGCGATCATCATGCAGTTCTGCTTAAGCTGCAGGGTATCGGAAGTAAAAGCATTGTACTGGTCGGATATTGATTTTGATAAGAAGCTGGTGACCATCCAGCGCGAAGTGGTGGACGGCGAGAACGGGGAGCAGATCATCAAGAATCAGACCAAGAGTGGATTGTCGGAAGGAAACAGGGTTTTACCGCTGACAGAACGGGCAGAGCGGGTTCTGGCCACGATCCCGAAGCCGGAAAACAAGGACAGCTTGATCTTCCATAAGGATTATAAGCCGCTTCGGACACAGACCATCAACACGCATCTGCTGGATACATGCAGGAAGCTGGGCGTCAGGTACTTCTCCACGCACAAGATCCGCGCGTGGGGGATCACTGAAGCACTGGCATCAGGCATGGATCAGGCATCGATCATGAGAATCGCCGGGCACGCTTCACCGCAGACTATGCGTCATTATGTGCGGACAGCACGCATCAGCAAGGACATTCGGGATAACTTTGACGGGGTGTTCAACTGATGATCAGGAGGGTCTAAATTGTGTAAATTGTTTGACACAATGTCTACTGACCCAAACTGACCCAAAGAAAAAACGTGATTTTTTGCATTTGAAAACCCCGCAACCTGCATGGTTACGGGGTTTCAAATTGTCTACACAACTAGCCCGTAGCGGAATCGAACCGCAGGCTCGCCCCGCAGAGGGAACTATGGAAAAATGATACCCGAAAACCCTTGATACGAAAGGAGGAACGGCCCGGTATTCGCTGCTGACCCAAAATCCGTTCCGGATTTCATCTGCTGACCCGTTGCTGACCCAAATGGGTCAGCAGAGA
>JAILFA010000120.1 GCA_024687125.1 Lachnospiraceae bacterium | reverse complement strand
ACAGAACCGTTCAGTTTGATCAGTTCAACGGTCTGCTTTTTGGTGTTATAGAAGTAATCCTTGGCGATCCGCGGATACTTGGTCGCTACGCGGATCATCTCGCGGTGCATCCATAACAAAATACGGGCGTCCGCAAAGATCGATGCCGCAGAGAGCAAGCGTCTCATCCATGGGCAGCGTAAAGGAACCGTAGCGGCTGATCCCGGCCTTGTCGCCGAGCGCCTGCGCGATCGCCTGTCCCAGAACGATACCGGTATCCTCGACCGTATGGTGTGCGTCTACATGCAGATCTCCGTCGGCGTGTACGGTCAGATCAAAAAAGCCGTGTCTCGCAATGGCTTCCAACATATGGTCAAAGAAACCGATCCCGGTTTTGATATCCGCCTTACCGGATCCGTCCAGGTTAATGGTAACGGTGATATCTGTCTCTTTGGTCTTCCTGCTTATCGTTGCCGTTCTTGACATGAGTCAGCACTCCTTTCAGTGAAAACGTACATGAATGCTGTTCGCGTGCGCTGTAAGCCCTTCTTTCTCCGCGAACCTCTCAATATCCTCGCTGTCGCGTCTGAGTGCCTCTTCGGAATAACAGATGACACTCGTCTTTTTGATGAAGTCATCCACCGAGAGCGGCGAAAAGAAACGCGCTGTCCGGTTTGTGGGCAGGATGTGGTTGGGGCCTGCGAAATAATCTCCGAGCGGCTCCGAGGACCACGGTCCAAGAAAGATCGCGCCGGCGTGGCGGATCTTTGTCATCACCGACCAGGGATCCCTGGTGATGATCTCCATATGTTCTGATGCGATCTCATTAGCAGCGTCGATCATATCATCAAGGTTCTGAGCAACGAATATCACTCCGTAGTTATCAAGTGACTTCCTGATGATCTCTGCCCGTTCCAGGACAGCCACGAATCCATCCACCTCCCTGCTCACCTGGTCGGCAATCTCCTGCGAAGTGGTGATGAGGATGGCACTGGCCATTTCGTCATGCTCCGCCTGTGAGAGCAGATCCGCCGCAACATGCCTTGCGTTTGCGGTCTCATCCGCGAGTACCAGGATCTCCGAGGGACCGGCGATCGAATCGATTGATACATATCCGAAGACCGCTTTTTTGGCGAGCGCGACATAAATGTTACCGGGACCTGTGATCTTGTCGACCTTAGGCATACTCTCAGTCCCAAATGCCATCGCGGCGATCGCCTGTGCTCCGCCGACCTTATAGACCTCGTCTACGCCTGCGATCTCAGCCGCGGCGAGCGTGCCGGCGTTGACCGACCCATCCGGTCCCGGAGGCGTGCACATGACAATGCGGGGAACACCGGCAACTTTGGCCGGAATGATATTCATCAGTACGCTTGAGGGATAGGCTGCTTTTCCGCCGGGTACATAAACTCCGGAGACATCGACAGGCGTGATCCGCTGTCCGAGGATCGATCCGTCGGGTTTTGTCTCAAACCAGCTCTCCCTGCGCTGTTTCTCGTGGAAAGCGCGGATATTTGCCGCGCTCTTTTTCATGGTTTCGATAAATTCCGGATCCAGACTGTCCAGCGCTGCCCTGCGCTCGGCATCTGTGACACGGATATTGCCGCTGCTTAAGGAAAAACGGTCAAATTTCTGTGTGTACTCAAACAGAGCGGCATCTCCTCGCTCCCTTACGTCAGATACGATGCCGGCAACAGTCTTTTCCACATCCTGATAGCCTACGGCATTCCGTTTCTTCAGGGTTTCCTGAAACTCCTGTCTGGTCTTATCATTAAGCAGAATGGTACGCATTTTTACTCCGATCTCTGTGCTCAGGCATCTTCGCCCGGGGCCTCCAGAACAAATTCCTTGATCACCTGCGGCTCTGCCGGTCTGTCGCTCCAGTCGGTAGGAACAGAGGCGATCTTATCGATCACTTCGATGCCCTCGATCACCTTGCCGAAGGCCGCATAACCGCCGTCCAGATGCGGTGCGTTCTCATGCATGATGAAGAACTGTGATCCAGCGGAGTTCGGGTCAGCGGATCTCGCCATGGAGATGACACCCTTCGTATGCTTTAACGGATTGTCAAAGCCGTTCTGGGCAAACTCGCCTTCGATGCTGTATCCGGGACCTCCCGTGCCGTTGCCGTCCGGATCTCCGCCCTGGATCATGAACCCTTTGATGATACGGTGAAAGGTCAGGCCGTTATAGAATCCCTTTTCAACGAGCGAAACAAAATTCTCGACGGTCTTGGGGGCAATATCCGGGTAGAGCTCGATGCGGCAGGAATCTCCGCTTTCCATTGTCATCTTAACGATCTTTTTGTTCTCCATGATCTCCTCCGTTTCAGTATTCTTTGGGAATATCGCTTACAC
Source organism: Lachnospiraceae bacterium (assembly GCA_024687125.1). Taxonomy (GTDB): domain Bacteria; phylum Bacillota; class Clostridia; order Lachnospirales; family Lachnospiraceae; genus Butyrivibrio. The sequence goes on along the minus strand of JAILFA010000120.1, from coordinate 7,208 downwards.
CGAGCGTACGCTTCCATTCGGCGAGTTCATCATTTCCCTTGATGCAGGCAAGCTCGCGAAACTCACCGGTCGCCTTATCCTTAAGCCCGAGGACCTGGTCACCGTTGCAGATGCTGCACTTCAGTACCGGGTATTCCTTATCCGGATCCCAACCCGCATCTTTCTCCTTATGTTTTCTGAAGAAGAAACCCATAACAATTGGATTATACAGAGAATGTACAGAAAATACAACGGTTTTCTGCCGCCGCTCCCGCAAAAGAAAACCGGTACGCTGAGGCGTTTATGCTCCTGCCATCGCGTACCGGATATCTCTTGTTCAATGAATTGAAGAATTCAGGTTCCTTATTTCCAGTGCTTCAGAATCTTCATGATCGAACCAGTCACCATCAGACCTGCACCCGCAAAGAGGACATATAATCCGATGTGCGAGGTATCAAAAAAGCCAGCACTTGCAGCAGTCGTGAATTCTGTCATAAAGACCAGCGACACAACAAAAGAGACAAGAATATACAGCTTTTCCAGATTGGTGATCAGCAGGAATGCACCTCCAAGGGACAAGAAGATGAGAAGGATTCCCTGGAAGATGTAGAAACCGCTGCCCGCAACCTTCGGCACGCTGAAAAGCCAGTAACTCGTGCCGCCGCCATGGATGAACGGAAGGCAGACTCCAAGGAGAGCCAGACCACAGCCGATCAGTGAAAGAAGGTTATCGATCGCGGTATATTTGAATGTCTTAAAGGCATTGGTTACCCCGCTCAGATCCACCTGCGAACCGCCGCTCTGCGGTGCGGCTGCTCTTAAAGGCTTGCCGCAGTTAGGGCATACATTGGCATCGTCAGGTACCTGAGATCCACAGCTTGTACAAAACATAGTTTTCTCCTCCTTTTGATGAAACGTCAGTTTCCTTTGCTTTTGCGGTATTTCATAAAAGCACCGGTAAGTAACAGTGCCGCGCCAGCCGGTAGAACCAGAATGCCGAAGCTGAATGAGGCCGCTTCCATGAACTCCAGGAACACATGCACAATGATAAAGATCGAAATGACCGTCATCACAGCTCCTGCGGCGGCTATTCCCAGAAAGGCTCTGCTTTTTCCGAGGATCAGCGCTGCCGCACCTCCCACAGATACCGCCAGAATGGCGATCCCGAGGAGGAAGGTGTTTCCGTAGATGAGCACAAAGTACGCCGGCTCAAACCACAGCTTCACCGAGAGCATCGGCAGAAACACAGAAACCAACAGCAGCAGGCATCCGGTCAGCGAAAGAAGACTCTCTTTCGATCTTAATTCAAATGATGACCTTGTGCGCCTACGTCCAGGATTCATGGCATTCCTTCCGCACGAAACATAACAATCGTACCATAACGGTATACCGAAATCAACCTGAAAAGTATCATCCTCTGCGTCTTGGACGCATGATAAAGGATCCGATCATCAGTACGAAAGAGCCGACGATCAGAAGATAAAAGCCCATTCCGAAGCTGAGGAGCGCCGATCCAAATTCACCTGTCTGATTCATCGCCGCTATGACAAAGATTGATACGATCGCTGTCCAGGCCATATTGAGCAGTGAGAAAATGATCGTTCCTGCTTTTATTCTGGTCAGGAGAAAGATCATTGCAAAGATCAGGAAAAACAGGCTGATCCCGCCCAGAATATGTGAAGCCAGCTCAGGGTTATCAAAACCGGCAATAGCAAGCATATATTTATCAAAATTGATATAGGGTCCGGTATCGACAATACCGGCGCTGACCACAGGCAGAAAAAGAGAGATGACCGAAACGATCAGTCCGATCAGAGCCGTCACAAAACCACCGTCAACAGCAATGACTGTCTGCGGCTGCTGCATGCCATATACCGGCTGCTGATAGCCGCCCTGTACAGGCTGGCCCGCACCCGCAAGCGGATTACCGCAGTATGGACAGATCTTGTAATTGTCTTCAACCTGTTTTCCGCATTTTGAACAGAACATGATTTTCTCCTTATAAAATGATGATTGAGCAGCAACTGTATTTTACTCCGGTCTTTGGACTGTTTCAAGACCGCAGGCACTCATCTGTATCATGATCACCGCTTCGGACGCATCAGACAGGAGCCGACAAGCATGCCGATCGAACCGAACAGCGGCCCATAGAAACCGAATCTGTATTGAATGATGGATCGGATATAGGTTTCATTTCTTGTTTCTGCCATCAGATAAATTACAAGATAGATCGATACCGCGATAACAACGATCATAGTGAGCACCGAAAAGACGACAGAGCCACTCTTAGCGTTTGTCAGGATGAAGATCAGAGCGAGAATGATCAGGATGGCACAGATGATACCCGCCAGATGAGAAAGAAACTCTGCAGGAGCTTTGTGTCCCATGGTATCTTCGATCATATCCGTATTGAAATTAAAATATGATCCGGAATCAAAAAAAACTGATACGGTCACTGCTGTGACAAACAGGCCTATAAACGCAAGTGCGGCACCGATCAGAGCGATCACTTTTCCGACAACATGCCTGTTGACAGTTACGACCGTGGTACCATAGCCAGCCTGCTGCAGCCCTGGCTGCACAGGCTGCTGATGCGGATATCCGGGCAGTACATTATTCGCGCCGCCTGCGACAGTTGTACCGCAGTATGGGCAAACACGATATGTGGGCTGAATCTGTTTTCCGCATTTTGAACAGAACATGATCCTCTCTCCTTTCCGGATTTTTCAATCTACTGTGCTGCGAAATACGCGTCGATGCCGTTGGCGATCCCAGTGACCAGCTTGTTCTGATAATCATCTGTTGCCATGAGCAAATCCTCGGTGGGATTGGTCATATACCCCATCTCCACGATCGTACAGGGAACCTGCGCCCAGTTGATGCCGCTCATGGTGTCCGTTTCCCAGACATATTCCTTCTGTGCCCCTGTGGCGGCGACCATCTGGTCAAGAACGCATGTCGACAGGAGCTTGCTCTGTCCGTACATCGTCGCATTATATGGGTTAGTGGCTGTCTGGCAGATCGTCATGATACCGTTCTTACTGGTGTTTTCCGATCCGTTTGCATGGATCCGGACAAAAGCATCCGCATGGTTGTCGTTGGCAATGGCTGCGCGCTCGGAATTACTCAGGTTCACATCGTTTGTTGTCCGGCACTGGATGACCCGATATCCCCGCCTGACAAGCTCAGTTTCCAGTTTCAAAGACACCGTGAGATTGAGCTGATATTCGGCAAGCCCGGTCGTCCTTCCGCTCGTGCCTCCTGACACCTTCATCTTCATTTGGGAGGATCCGGGGCCGATCGGTTCTTTCTCCAGATTGGCTTTTGCCTGATGTCCGGCATCGATGACGATGAGTTTCCCGCTGCCGCTTCCCGTGACGACCGGCTGTACAGGTGCCTGCGGCGCAGTATTCTGAGAAGGATCGTTCTGCGTCCCCCGCTGCTGATCGCCAGGAGGAGTTGTCGAGGCGCCTGCGGAAGCGGTCTCCGGCGTCATGGCCGCCAGTTCCTCAGCCGTGAGTTCCACCAGAAAATCGGAACGGATAAAACCGGTCGCGTTGTCATAAAGAACCTGGAGCCAGTCTCCCTTCTGTCCGATGCAGTAAACGATCGCGTCCTTTGGCAGAACCTTGAGGATATCGGCATCGGTATTATTGTCTGCCCTCATGCGGACCTGGTCGCTGATCAGCCGCATGGTCTTCGGTTCGTCAAATTCCGTAACACCGTTCTCATCCGCCGTCTCTTCGCCTGTCAGAGCGCTGTTCTCATTATTTTCTGCGAGAGGATCTGTTTCATCGGACAGAAGATCCGCCTCGTCTCCCAGAGTGCCGTCACCGAGTTCTTTGACAAAACCGACTGCACCTTCACCATTATCAGGTTTCTTCTCTGAGCCGTCACCCACTGTGAGGACCGCGGAGTCCGCGAGTTTGCTTCCCGCGTCATTGATCTCCTGACTGAATTCATTGATGTCCTGGAATATGCCTGACTCAGCAGCTTCTTCCTTTACCGCATCCACGTCTTTCTGACTGCAGGCACACAGAGACATTAAAAGTGCAAGCGTCAGGAGGATCGACAGGCTTTTTTTCCATATCTCTCTTCCGGTCATCATCCGTTTCATCTGTAACCCTGTTCCTTTTCGTACTGCGTTATCAGGATGCAGTTCTGCTTTTCGTAATCGTTAAGCCAGGATTCCTGAAAATCATTCGGTTCGACTGTCCCATGATACCAGCTCTTGGAGTCAAAATACGCCTGAAGCTCTGCATCCTTGAACTTACGGCCGCGCCGTGCGTAGATCTCGTTGCGTGCGATCCTGCATTCGTCCGCGTCAAGTCCCCTCAGATCCGCTTTTGTGAGATATCTCTGATCACTGTCGTAGAAGATGAACTCGTCCTCGTCCAGTTCGGGCGTAAGATCCTCTTCCTCTTCTTCCGCCGGCGCTTCGTTTACAACGACCTGCTCCTCTTCACGTTCATAAGTGTCTTGACGCTCATAAGTGTCATCACGTTCCTCTGCAACATCATTCTGCGAACGGCTTTCTGCGTTTTCACGCTCCTCGGCGCGCTTTCTCAGAGCCTCGGCCGTTTCATCGCGTTCTCCTGTATCATAAGAGATGGATTCCTCAGCGGTCTCTGCGGCTGCCTGTACTGCCGGCTGTTCTTCTTCGGCATCTGCTTCATCCTCATCGGATGCATCTTCCTCTTCGTCTTCCCATTCTTCTTCATCCTCTTCGGTATCAGAACTGTCCGAAAAGCTTGTGCCGAAGGTGTTATCCAGGAAGCCGGTGATCATCGGTTTTCCGCCGAGAAACCAGAAGGCCGCAAAAGAAGCAGCAAGGATCAGCACGATCAGCAGAACGATCACCAGGATGAGCGGTCCTTTCTTTTTCTTCGGTTCCGGTACATCCTCACCGATGATCGGTTCCGGGGAAGGCTCGGGAGAACGATCGGCAAGTCCCCTTGCCGGCTGTACGGGAGCCGATGCCTGAACAGCCACAGGTGTTCCGCATTTCGGACAGAATTTTGCACCTTCGTTCAGCTCACATCCGCATTTTTTGCAAAACATAATCGCCTCTCTTTCAGAAACATGCCTGTTATTCCGGCGCCTCAGTTTTCTTTCGCCTGTTTATAAACCTTCCGGCCAGGATTGTTACAAGAATACTCAAAATTGATATCACTGCTCCGATGATGACGAGGATCAGGAACATCTTCTCTCTGGAAAGTGCGGCGGACGCGTCCCTCGCACTCCGTTCCGCGAGCGTGATAAATTCCGGAGAATAATTCTCTGCGCGCAGTCTCAGATAATAATATATCAGAACACCCTCCGCAGGCAAAAGGATAATATCCCAGATGATGAGCGCGGCCATCGAAAAACTGCGTTTTTTCTTTTCGGTCTTTTTGATGAACACAAAGCCGATCACGATCAGCAGAAGACTTGTCAGCGCAGACGCAATGAGCGGGAGAAATCTGGCGAAAGCAGGAACCTGATTTCCGGATATGGTCTGCTTGCTGCTGTCTGATCCTCCCCCGCCGTCTCCGGAAGGACCGGCTGTACAGGTGACCGATATAAGCATACCGGTTTCATTGCCGCCCGGATCCATGGCATTCAGTGTGATCGTGTTCTCACCGGGAGACAGCGGCACCTTTGCGACAAAGTCGCCGTTTTCATCAAGCAGGATCTCCTTTTCGTTGATCATAAGGCGGTCTGCGCCGGAAACACTGCCGATCAGACTGATATGATCCTCGCTTACTGTGCGTCCGTCGGGATTGTCATAGAGCCGGATCCCAGGCGGGATCGCATCATAATAGACCTCCGTGTTCAGACAGAAAATCAGGCTGTCATCCACGGGAACGGACGCGTTTACAATGTTATTTCCCCGGCTGATCGGAAAAGAGATCGTACCTTCACCGCTTATCCTGTATTCTCCCTGTGTGGTATCCGTATCGTCGCTGATACTGAGAGACAGTGTTCTGTCTCCGGGTACATGATAGGAAAACGTCACAAGTCCGTCAGTACAGACATCTGCGTTCGTCATGCGAAGCCAGCATTCATTCAGATCGATCGTTCGCACAGACGCGGGCGACCACACGCCCCTTTCTCTTGCGGAGAACTGAACCTCCAGCTGTTTTGCCTCCGAAGGAAAAACGATCTCATGCGAGTCAGAGTGAATCTCCGTCTCGTCCTGTACGATCAGTTCATCATCAGCAAGAACCGTAATGCGGCAGTTGTCTCCGAAAAGACCTGCCTGGGACCAGTCGACGAGAAGTGTGTCATTCAGAAGATCAACGGACATCGTAACCCCATCCGGCGCTCCCTGTTCCTGATCATTCTGCCATTCTATGGGTTCTGACAGACCGGAGTCAAAGATTTCCCCGTTTCCGTCGTTATAATAGATATCCAGGCGAAACCGGTAGGTACCGCTTGACAGACGTGAAAGAGAGATTTCACGATCCACTTCATCGCCGGACCGTGCACTGCCGTCATCGATCAGTACATCGTCGTTTAAGAGGACGGTATCTACAGCATAGATTTCATAGGAGATCCAGAGATCGCCGCTTTCATCGCCCAGGGTAAACTTGAAATCCGCACCTTCCTGCGTCTTCGCGACCTGAAAATCCTCGATCCAGATCGAAGCGGTCTCATTCATGACCGAATACTCGATCTTGGTATTCGGCCCGAGGTCATAAGCCGCTTTCCAGTTTCCCGGTTCGGCATCCGTCACAAGGATCGTGAGATAGCGGTCCCCTTTGCTTACTTTGACTCCTTCGTCACCCTCTCCGATGCGTTTCCCGGAAGGCGATATCAGGTGGATCGGTACGCTTTCCCTGTCAAATGTAAAGAGCACCATCAGATCCTGTTTTTCATGCAGGGAAATGATCGTCTCTTCCTTTTCCTGTGCATGGACAGCTCCCGTCGGAAGCAGGAAAAGAGACAGAATCACCGCCAGGAGCAGGAAAAGTGCTCCGTGTATGGAAAAGCCGCGTTTTCTGTGTTCTGTGCAGATCATGCTTTATCCGTCCTCTTATTCCAGACTTCCGTTCGATTTGCCGCAGTGTCCGTTCTCATCAATATAGTAGGCCTTTTTGACATTCTTGCCTCTCCAGTTCTCTGTCTCATAGACGATCACAAATTCGGTCTTGTCACGGTGCGTTCTGTAAAATCCCATGGCCAGCTCGCCGCTCTTGTTGTTTTCTATATTGATGAACCACCAGTTGATGTCATAGGAGAAACCG
>JAILFA010000112.1 GCA_024687125.1 Lachnospiraceae bacterium | reverse complement strand
CAGAATTTTGCACCTTCGTTCAGCTCACATCCGCATTTTTTGCAAAACATAATCGCCTCTCTTTCAGAAACATGCCTGTTATTCCGGCGCCTCAGTTTTCTTTTGCCTTTTTATAAACCTTCCGGCCAGGATCGTTACAAGAATACTCAAAATTGATATCACTGCTCCGATGATGACGAGGATCAGGAACATCTTCTCCCTGGAAAGTGAAGCGGAAGCATCCCTCGCGCTTCTTTCTGCGAGCGTGATAAATTCCGGGGAATAATTCTCTGCGCGCAGTCTCAGATAATAGTATATCAGAACACCCTCGGCAGGCAAAAGGATAATATCCCAGATGATGAGCGCTACCATCGAAAAACTGCGTTTCTTCTTTTCGGTCTTTTTGATGAGCACAAGGCCGATCACGATCAGCAGAAGACTTGTCAGCGCAGACGCAATGAGCGGCAGGAATCTGGCGAAAGCAGGAACCTGATCCCCGGATACTGACTGCCTGCTGCTGTCTGATCCGCCCCCGCCGTCTCCGGAAGGACCGGCTGTACAGGTGACCGATATAAGCATACCTGTTTCATTGCCGCCCGGATCCATGGCGCTCAGCGTGATCGCGTTCTCCCCGGGAGACAGCGGCACCTTTGCGACAAAGCCGCCGTTTTCATCCAGCAGGATCTCCTTATCGTTGATCATAAGGCGGTCTGCGCCGGAAACACTGCCGATCAGACTGATATGATCCTCGCTTACCGTGCGCCCGTCGGGATTGTCATAGAGCCGGATCCCGGGCGGGATCGCATCATAATAGACCTCCGTATTCAGACAGAAAATCAGGCTGTCATCCACGGGAACAGATGCGCTTACAGTGTTATTCCCACGGCTGATCGGAAAAGAGATCGTACCTTCACCGCTGATCATGTATTCTCCCTGTGTGGTATCCGTATCGTCGCTGATACTCACAGACAGCCTTCTGTCGCCGGGGACATGATAGGAAAACGTCACAAGCCCGTCGGTACAGACATCTGCGTTCGTCATGCGAAGCCAGCATTCATTCAGATCGATTGTTCGCACAGACGCGGGCGACCACACGCCCCTTTCTCTTGCGGAGAACTGAACCTCCAGCTGTTTTGCCTCCGCAGGAAAAACGATCTCATGCGAGTCAGAGTGAATCTCCGTCTCGTCCTGTACGATCAGTTCATCATCAGCAAGAACCGTAATGCGGCAGTTGTCACCGAAAAGGCCTGCCTGTGACCAGTCGACGAGAAGTGTGTCATTCAGAAGATCGACGGACATCGTGACCCCATCCGGGGCTCCCTGTTCCTGATCATTTTTCCATTCGATGGGTTCTGACAGACTGGAATCAAAGATCTCACCGTTTCCGTCGTTATAATAGATATCCAGGCGAAAACGGTAGGTACCGCTTGACAGACGCGAAAGAGAGATCTCACGATCTACTTCATCGCCGGACCGTGCACTCCCGTCATCGATCAGTACATCGTCATTTAAGAGCACGGTATCTACGGCATAGATCTCATAGGAGATCCAGAGATCGCCGCTTTCATCACCCAGGGTAAACTTAAAATTTGCACCTTCCTGCGTCTTCGCGACCTGAAAATCCTCGATCCAGATCGAAGCAGTCTCATTCATGACCGAATAATCGATCTTTGTATTCGAGCCAAGATCATAGGCAGCTTTCCAGTTTCCCGGTTCGGCATCCGTCACAAGGATCGTGAGATAGCGGTCCCCCTTGCTTACTTTGACTCCTTCGTCACCCTCTCCGAGGCGTTTCCCGGAAGGCGATATCAGGTGGATCGGGACGCTTTCTCGGTCAAACGTAAAGAGCACCATCAGATCCTGCTTTTCATGCAGGGTAATGATCGTTTCTTCCTTTTCCTGTGCATGAGCCGTACCCGTCGGAAGCAGGAAAAGAGACAGGATCACCGCCAGGAGCAGGAAAAGTGCTCCGTGTATGGAAAAACCGCGTTTTCTGTGTTCTGTGCAGATCATGCTTTATCCGTCCTCTTATTCCAGACTTCCGTTCGATTTGCCGCAGTGTCCGTTCTCATCAATATAGTAGGCCTTTTTGACATTTTTGCCTCTCCAGTTCTCTGTCTCATAGACGATCACAAATTCGGTCTTGTCACGGTGCGTTCTGTAAAATCCCATGGCCAGCTCGCCGCTCTTGTTGTTTTCTATATTGATGAACCACCAGTTGATGTCATAGGAGAAACCG
>JAILFA010000102.1 GCA_024687125.1 Lachnospiraceae bacterium | reverse complement strand
GCCCTTTCACCAGGAGGAGCAATTAGCTACGTTGAAGTTCCTGATATGAACAACAACATTGAGGCTGTTATCTCTGTAATGAAGTACATCTATGACAACATCATGTATGCAGAGCTCAACACCAAGTCTGATTACTGTCAGAAATGCGGCTATGAGGGAGAGATCGCCATCGTCAACGACAAGGACGGCAAGCTGATCTGGGAGTGCCCGAACTGCGGCAATCACGACCAGAATACGATGAACGTGGCGCGCCGCACCTGCGGCTACATCGGAACGCAGTACTGGAATCAGGGAAGAACACAGGAGATCAAGGAGCGCGTACTGCACCTTTCAGCAAGAGCTTCTGCGACAGTTAAGGAAAACCCCCGTCCCACGCCATGAAAGACCGGTCTTCTCGCAACAGAATGCCGCACAGCCTTACCGCCCTGTTTCTGGGCGGTCTGCTGTTTTTATCCTGTACCGCCGGCCTGTCCTGCCGCGCATCCGCGGCGGAGATGACGGACCTGCAGGCGCAGGCGGAGGAACGCAAGCGGCTGGAGATCTCTTCCAATAATACGCCCGGCTGGCCGAGCGGTCCGAGGATCGGAGCCGAAGCAGCCATCCTGATGGAGGCTTCCACCGGCACGATCCTGTATGCCAAAAATATTCATGAGCAGCTCTTCCCCGCCAGCACCACCAAGATCCTGACCTGCCTCATAGCCATCGAAAACGCCAGACTCTCCGACGAGATCCGGTTCTCCGAAAAAGCCGTGATGTCCCTGCCGCCCGGCAGCTCCAATATCGGGATCGACGCCGGCGAAGCAATGACTCTCGAGACTTCTCTCTACGGTATTCTCGTCGGCAGCGCCAACGAGGTGTCGAACGCGGTCGCAGAGCATGTCGGCGGCAGCATTTCCGCGTTTGTCGATATGATGAACGCCCGCGCCGCGTCGCTCGGCTGCGTGGATTCCCATTTTGCCAACACAAACGGCCTGCCGGACGAAACGCATGTCACCAGCGCCTATGATCTGGCGCTGATCGCCCGCGCCTTCTTTGACCATCCGCTTCTTGCGCGGATCGCAGGAACTCCCAGCTATCATTTTCAAAAAACAGAAAAACAAAAGGATGATTTCACAATCCGCAGCAAGAACAAGCTGGTAAACGGCGAGCTCCCCTATGACGGGATCATCGGCGGCAAGACCGGCTACACGGATCTGGCGCGCGAAACGCTGGTCACCTGCGCGGAAAGGGACGGGATGCGGCTCATCTGCGTCGTTCTTAAGGAAGAGAGCCCCGCGCAGTTCACGGACACAACCACTCTGTTCGATTACGGCTTCAACAATTTCCGAATGGCGGATGTACAAAAGGAGGAAACCCGCTTCATCCCCTCCATCCCGGAATTCGAATCCTCCAAAGCGCTGATCTTCGGCAACAGCACTCCGTTCCTTTCCATCGGAGAAAACCGGGTGATCCTTCCGAAGAGCGTGAACCTGAACGCGACGGATACCCGGCTGACTTACACAGACGACACCTTTGCGGTGATCACCTATTCCTGGCACGATGTCACACTCGGGACCGCAAAACTCCTTCTGAATGCCAGCGCCTCCGTTCCCTCGCGTCAGAGCGGCCCACAGACAGTCACGATCCGCCTTTTCCGCATCCTGCCCTGGGTGTATGGGATCGCGGGCTCCTTCTGCCTGATCGTCCTGATCATCAGCCTGATCCGTTCCTGGCATTTCGGAGGCATCAAGATGGCGGACCGGAAACGTCTCCTGCGTGAGAGGCGCAAACGGCGCCGGGAAAAGCTTCATCTGGGTGACTGAATCCCTCTTTCTCCTGTCTCCTCCCTTTTGTACACTGTGCACAAAAAAAGTTGCCAAAAAGCCAACTTTTTGGTAAAATTTTTTCGAATTCTGTTGTCAGACCTCTGGAGGAGCACATGCAACATACTTCCCGTAAGAAGATCATTATCGCTGCCGTGGTCATCGCGGCCATTGTTCTTATCTGTGTTCTCTTATCCCTGCGAAAGCAGGAAACCTTTGAAGATAAATACGCCGGTGTGGATCTGACCACAGATATCGCCGGCATGGGGAGAACAGGTACCTACAACGGCTACCTCAACGATCACGCAGGCGCACCCTCTCCTGCAGGCAGCATCGCGGTCGATCTGCAGTCCTTTTCGGCGGATGAGGGCGATGTACATACGGTGAGCGATTATGAGGGGGAAGCCAGTGCCCTTTATACCGAGACCGGATCCGTTGTATCCTTTAACGTCGACGTCCCTGAAGCCGGCTTTTACCGTCTCCATACGAAGTACCTGCTCCCGGAATCCCGCGGTGTCGCAGCGGAACGTCTGGTCCTCATCAACGATGAGATCCCCTTTGAAAAAGCACGGAACATCTGCTTTACACGCATCTGGACGGACGGCGGTCCCGTACGGACTGACAACCAGGGCAACGAGATCCGGCCGACCCAGGTGGAGATCTTTGACTGGCAGGAGACCTTTTTCCACGACGACATGGGTTATGTTATCGAACCCTACGTCTTCTATTTTGAGAAGGGCAGCAACAAGCTGACCCTCAGCGCGGAAAATGAACCGATGGTCCTTGCGTCCCTTTCTCTGGAGGGTGTGACCGAGCTTCCGACCTATTCGGAATACCTCGCGGCTCAGCCCGCCGAAGACAGCGATACGGCAAAGAACTTCAGCGAGATGATCCAGGGCGAGGCTTCCACGCGCCGCTCCGAATCCTCTCTGTATGCGAAATATGACCGTTCCAGCCCGACAACGGTACCCAACAGTGTCACAAAGACGCTCCTCAACTACGTGGGCGGCGAAACCTGGCGTAAATCCGGCCAGTGGATCGAATGGGAATTCGAGGTCCCGGCGGACGGATTCTACAATATCATGATCAAGGGCCGTCAGAATTACTCCCGCGGCAGTGTTTCCAGCCGCAAGGTTCTGATCGACGGCGAAACACCGTTTGCCGAACTGGAAGCCATTTCCTTCCCCTACGAAAATGACTGGGATTATCTGGATCTCGCCGACAAGGACGGCGTGCCTTTCAATTTTTATCTGACCAAGGGAAAGCACACGATCCGCCTGGAGGCGGTCCTCGGAGGCGTTGGCCCCATCCTGTCTGATCTGGAGGACTCCACCTTCCGTCTCAATCAGATCTACCGCAAGATCCTGATCTACACCGGCGCGACGCCGGACCAGTACAGAGATTACCGGATCAATACCACCTATCCGGAGATCATGGAGGCCATGGATCTGGAATCCAAGCGCCTTTACAAGATCGTTGATGACATGGTTGCCTACAGCGGACAGAAGGCCGACAACATCGCAACCGCACAGACGGTCGCGCAGCAGCTGGAACGCTTCTGCCGCAAACCTCAGAACATCACGACCGAGTTCACCACCTTCAAGGACAATATCACCAGCCTTGGTACCGCTTCCCTCAACATGAGCGATACCAAGCTCGATGTAGACTACCTGGTCGTCAGCGGAACAAATGTCAAGCCTGCCAAGCGCAAGGCGTCGATCTTCTCCTCGGCCGCTCATGAGTTCAAATCGTTCATCGCCTCCTTCTTCGTGGATTACAATTCTGTAGGCGATGTCTATGATGACGACGATAAGCTGGTCAAGGTATGGGTTCTTACGGGCCGTGATCAGGGCACGATCCTGAAGACCATGGTTGATGATTCCTTCATTCCGGACACCGGGATCAAGGTCAATGTCGAGATCGTTGATCCGTCCGCGGTCCTGAACGCTGTTATGGCCGGCCGCGGCCCCAATGTTGTTCTGTCCATCGGCGCTGACCAGCCGGTCAACTACGCACTGCGGAATGCCGCCGAGGATATCACGCAGTTTGAGGGCTGGCAGGATGTCCTTTCCCACTATTCCGAAAGTTCCTATGAGCAGTACCGCCTGGATGAACATATCTATGCCGTACCCGAGACGCAGACCTTTAACGTCATGTTCTACCGCAAGGATGTCATGGAGGAGCTGGGACTTCCGATCCCGCAGACCTGGCAGGAGCTGATCGAAGAATTCCCGACGATCCAGGGCAACAATCTGTCCGTCGGCATCCCGACCGCTGCCGGCTCATCGAGCGCGGCGACTTCCTCCACGCAGATCATGAGCAATGTGCCGGATCTCTCCCTGTACTTCTCGCTCCTGTTCCAGTACGGCGGCGATATGTACAACGAGGCCGGGACAAAGACTGTCGTCAATGACGAGGCCGGCATCAAGGCTTTTGACGACTATGTGCGCTACTTCAACGACTACGGCATCCCGACCGTCTACGATTTCGTGAGCCGCTTCCGTTCCGGCGAGATGCCGCTTGGCATCGCCGCCTATTCGACCTATAACACCCTCATGGTTTCCGCTCCGGAGATCCGCGGACTCTGGGATTTCACCGTGATCCCCGGCACGGAACGTGTCGCCGCGGACGGATCGACGTACATTGACCGCGCGGATTTCATCACCGGAAGCGCGACCATGATGATCTCCACAGACGATGAAGAGATCAAACAGGATTCCTGGCAGTTCATGAAATGGTGGGCACAGCCCGACACGCAGGTTCGTTTCGGCCGTGAGATCGAGGCTCTGCTCGGCTCCAGCGCCCGTTATGCGACCGCCAACCGCGACGCGTTCTCCAATCTGTCCTGGTCCATGGATGACATCGCCGTGCTGAACGCCCAGTGGGATGAAACGCGCGGGATCCGTGAAGTACCGGGCGGCTACTTTACCGGCCGGCATATCTCCAACGCCATCCGCAAGGCTCTCAACGAAAAATCCGATTCCCGTGAGACGATCATTGACTACTCCATCATGATCGATGAAGAGATCGAAAAGAAACGCCGCGAGTTCGGCATGAGTGTAGAATAAAAGAGGAAAACCTATGAGCAATGTGAACACAAAAGCGGTTGACGCCAAAGACATGAACATGTTCCAGAAGTACGTCACGCTTCGTAAGCATGAGGCGGGCGTCGCCTGGAAAAAGGCCAAGGCCAGAAAGATGTGTTATCTTTTCCTGGCACCCTACGCCATCCTGTTTACGATGTTCTATGTCGTGCCTGTCGTGACATCGATCTATTACAGCTTTACGTATTACAACATTCTGGAGCCGCCCCGCTTTATCGGTCTGTCCAATTACATTTCCCTGATCCTTGAGGATGATATCTTTCTCGTGGGTATCAAGAATACCTTTATGATCGCGATCATCACGGGCCCGCTGGGATATATCCTCTCCTTCCTGTTCGCCTGGCTGATCAACGAGCTGCCCCGCTGGGTCCGCTCGGTCGCGGTCATCGTCTTTTATGCCCCCTCCATCGCCGGCAACTGCTACGTCATCTTCTCCGTTTTCTTCCGCGGCGATGCTTACGGCTATGTCAACGCTTTCCTGATGGATCTGGGACTCATTGACAAACCGATCCTGTGGCTCATCAATCCGCAGTACATGCTGCCCATCTGTATGCTGGTCATCCTGTGGATGAGTCTGGGTACCGGCTTCCTGTCCTTTGTCGCCGGTCTCCAGGGTGTCGACAAGAGTCAGTTTGAGGCAGGCTACATGGACGGTATCAAGAACCGGTGGCAGGAGCTCTGGTACATCACGCTGCCCAACATGAAGCCCATGCTGATGTTCGGCGCGGTCATGTCCATCACGCAGGCCTTTGGTGTCTGCGACGTCACGATGGCTCTCTGCGGCTACCCCTCAACGGATTATGCCGCGCGTACCATCGTCACCCACCTGTTTGACTATGGTTTCTCAAGATTCGAAATGGGATACGCCTGCGCGATCGCGACGATCCTGTTCCTGATCATGATCTTGTGCAACAAAGCGATCCAGAGTCTGCTTAGGAGAGTAGGAACCTGATTATGGCAAAAAAAGAAAAGAAACAGGCTGCGGAAAAACCGTACAAAAAGCCGATCATCAAGAAGAGGAAACCAAACCGCTCCATCGCGGGTGATATCTTCCTGTACCTCTTTTTGATCCTGGTCGCCTTCATCATGGCCTTCCCGATCATCTACGCCGTGTCGAGCGCGCTGAAACCGCTGGATGAACTGTTCAAGTTCCCGCCGCGGATCTTTGCGCAGCATCCGACGATGGACAACTTTTCCGATCTGTTCGTGACCATGGGCAAAAGCTGGGTGACGTTTTCCCGCTATCTGTTCAACACGGTGTTCATCACCTTTGTAGGAACGGCCGGACACCTGATCATTGCCTCCATGGGCGCTTTCGTGCTGGCAAAGTACGAATTCCCCGGCAATGCGACGTTTTTCAAGATCGTTACGGTCGCCATGATGTTCACCGGCTATGTCACGCAGATCCCGAACTACCTGCTGCTGAACAAGCTGGGCTGGATCGATACCTACTGGTCCATCATCATCCCGGCCTTTGCTTCCCCGATGGGTCTGTTCCTGATGAAGCAGTTCATGGAGGGACTGCCGACCTCGCTCATCGAAGCAGCCAAGATCGACGGTGCCAGCGAATGGCGCGTCTTCCGTCAGATCGTCATGCCCAACGTCAAGCCCGCCTGGATGACGCTGATCATCTTTTCCGTGCAGGCTCTGTGGAACAACAAAGCATCCATGTATATCTACTCCGAGGAGCGCAAGACGCTGGTCTATGCGCTGCAGCAGATCCAGTCGGGCGGGATCGCACGTACCGGTCAGGGTGCGGCCGTGCTGGTCGTTGTCATGATCGTCCCGATCCTGATCTTTGTCTTCTCGGAGAGCCAGATCCTCGAGACAATGGCCAGTTCCGGTCTGAAGGACTGATGGCATCCTGGGCGGAACAGGATATTTACGAATGGAGACCGATGTACATATGAAACATCAAGCGATCAAACAGATGATGAAAAAACGGAACAGAGGAACAGGATATGCGGCACTTGCACTGATCGGCGTGATCACGTCGCTGGCCGTCATGACGCTGGACTCCGCGACCGCTCATGCAACGATCCACGAGCATGGCTATACCTACCGGTACGACTACTGGGGGGATGTTCAGGATTCTCCGGATATTTTTTCCGTGACCCAGACCTATACCTCTGCTGATCTGCTTCTCGAACCCAGGATGAAGAACCCGGAAGGTCTCTATGCGCACGAAAACATGCTCTATATCTGTGACACCGGCAACAACCGGATCATCGAGCTGACAGTCGACGACGCAAAAAAGCTTTCCGTGTCGCGGATCATCGACTCCTTCCAGGGAGGACCCGGTGTAAACACCTTTGCCGGACCCACGGATATCGCCATCTCCGAACAGGGGAATATGTATATCGCGGATATGGGCAATGCGCGGATCCTTCAGCTCGATGAAAATCTGAACTATATTTCAGAACTCGGAAAGCCCGAAGATTCCGCCCTGGATGCGGGACTCATCTTCCAGCCCTATAAGATCGCCGTTGATACCGCGGAGCGTATCTACTGTGTCGCCAAGGGCATCAACAAGGGCCTCTGCAAATATGAGGCGGACGGAAGCTTTTCGGGCTTTGTCGGAGCCCTGCCCGCCACATATAACCTCTGGGATTATCTCTGGAAAAAGATCGCTTCCCAGGAACAGCTCGCCAAGATGACTTCCTTTGTTCCGACAGAGTATGACAACCTCTATATGGATTACGAGGGCTTCATCTATGCGGTCACAGGAAATGTCAGTGAGGATGATCTCAAGAGCGGACAGGTGTCCGCCGTCCGCAAGCTGAATCTTCTCGGCAGCGATATCCTTGTCCGAAACGGGGACTATGACAACTACGGCGATCTCTACATGGGAGACGGCGGCGGCCATCAGGGTCCCTCTCTCTTCTCGGACGTGACTGTCTTTGAAAATGATACCTATGTCTGTCTCGACAGAAACCGCGGGCGGGCATTCGGCTATGACGATCAGGGCCGGCTGATGTTCGCGTTCGGCGGAAACGGCAACGAGGACGGAACCTTTAACTGGGCGATCGGGATCGAGCATATCGGAACCGATCTGTTCATCCTTGACCTGCAGACCGGCACGATCACCACCTATTCGCTCACGGAATTCGGCAGACTGGTCTTTCAGGCGATCGATCAGTTTGATGACGGTGATTACGACGGCTCCCGTGCGACCTGGGATGAAGTCATGAAACTCAACGGCAACTATGACCTCGCCTATATCGGTATCGGCCGCTCTCTTCTGCGGCAGAAGAATTACAAAGAAGCCATGCGGTATTTTGAGATCAAGTACGACGACGATAACTATTCCAAGGCCTTTAAGCAGTACCGCAAGGAATGGGTCGAAAGCAACATCCTCTGGATCGTCATCATCCTGCTGGCTCTCTTCCTGATCCCGATGGGAATCGGACGCTACAGAAAGATCAAACATGATATTGCAACCGCTGACATCTTCCTGATCGATCAGTAAACGGAGACGCGCTTATGTTTAAGGCATTGACAAACAAGGAAGCCCGGACGAGATATCTGGACAGTCTGAAATTCGGACTGTACTGTATGACGCATCCGCTTGACGGATTCTGGGATCTCACCCACGAAAAACGCGGGACGATGGCCGCCGCCAATACGATCCTGTTCCTGGCGATCCTGATCCGGATCCTGAAGCTGAAATACACCAGTTTCATCTTCATCACGGTGTACTGGGAGGAGCTCAACATCTTTCTGTATATCGCAAGTATCCTGTTCCCTCTCGCTCTGTGGGTCGTCGGCAACTGGGGACTCACCACCCTCTTTGACGGCAAGGGCCGGCTCGGTCAGGTTTATATGGCGACCTGCTACGGCATGCTGCCCTATCCGCTGATCCAGCTGCCGTTGATGATCATGAGCAACTTTGTCACCGTAGAAGAGGGGCAGTTTTACAGCGTCCTGAGTGTGATCTCTCTGATCTACTGCCTGCTGCTCATCATCGCGGCCATGGGGCAGATCCACGAATTCTCCGGCGGAAAAAACCTGCTCTTCACGGTCGCTTCCCTTTTTGCGATGCTCGTCCTGATCTTCATCCTGATGTTGTTCTTCAGTATGATCACACAGGGCATTTCCTATATCGTTTCCTTGGTGAGGGAAATGCTGTTCCGCATGTAAATGTTGACTGTTCTTCGGTTTCTGTTTTGGAGAGAAAATGAGCAAAGACACGACAAAAACTAAGAAAGTACTCACGGAGAGCCAGGTCGAGCGTCGGAATGCCATAAAGCAGGCACTCAAGGATTTTCTGATCCCTCTGGTGTTCATCGGCGTCATCGCGCTCACGATCTTTCTGATCCTGAAGTTTCAGGCGCCGGACGGTGAGGAAGAAGCCATCGAGATCCGGGCGTATACCGGTGAGGAAGAGGAGATCGTTCTGGAAAACGATGCCTTAAAGCTCACCATGGACGCGACAACCACACAGTTCCAGCTCCTTGTCAAGGAAACCGGCAAGGTGTGGTATTCCAACGCACAGAACACCGACACGGACGGCATTGCTCTCGCAGCCGAAAAGGACAGCCTGAATTCCACCATCGCCATCACATACTCCGATGCGGCCGGTGTAGATACCGCGCTCAACACTTTCGGGCACTCCGCCAAAAACGGCACCTATGAGATCGAATCCGATCCGCAGTCCATCACGGTTAAATACAGTATCGGTGATCTTGAAAAGGAATATGTCATTCCGCCGGTAATGACACAGGCTGCCTACGATCAGTTCGTCGGACAGATGGATAAGAACCAGAAGGAATTTATCGCTCAGTATTTCAAGAAATACGACATCAATAAGCCCGGCAAAAAGGATAATGTGGAGGAGCTTCGTGCCCGTTATCCGATCTATGAGACGGAAGTGATCTACGCGTTCCGCGCGGAAACCAAGGAAACCCAGAAAAAGAAGCTCCAACGGTACTTTGAAGAGGTCGGCTTTACCTATGAGGATTATCTCGCGGCCAAGGAACTCGATACCTCGGAAAAGACCTCGGACAAACCCGTATTCAACATCACGATCCGCTACCGCCTTGAGGGGAATGATCTCGTTGTCGAGGTTCCGATGGAAGAGATCGTGTACAAGGAGGACTATCCTCTGTATACCCTCTCGCCCCTGCCCTATTTCGGCGCGGCTGACAAGAACGCCGAAGGCTTCCTGTTCGTTCCCGAAGGCGGCGGTGCGCTGATCAATTTCAACAACGGAAAGACATCCCTGAACAAATACTACGCCAACCTCTACGGGTGGGATTACGGCATCTCCCGCAAGGATCTGGTTCATGATACGAGAGCCTATTTCAACACCTTTGGCATGTCCGAGGGCAGCGATTCGTTCCTGTGTATTCTGGAAGGCGCCCGTGCATACGCGGCG
>JAILFA010000072.1 GCA_024687125.1 Lachnospiraceae bacterium | reverse complement strand
CACACCATCCGAAGCACCCGGTCTTGTCTGTACCATTGATTATGTCTACTGCACGAAACTGAACGAGGAATGGGCTTCTACTTATTCTTCTTATGCCGCTGACAGTGAGCTATACCAGACGGCCTTAAACAATATCGATGTCTCATCGGAATATCGTGCAGCACGAGCCAGACTGAATGATTATGCCGCCGAAGGCGCTGCCCTGGCGAATGATTATATGAATACCCATCTGTTTTCCGTCAGATGGGAGGAACCGGAATACTCTTCCAGATACCAGCGCGCGGAGGAAGAGCCTGAAACGCAGGAGGAACTGGAAGATCCCATCATTCAGCAGGATTTCACGATAGCAAAAAAAGATCCCGGCGAGGATCCCGGCGCTGACATCGACAATGAGATCATCGAGAGAAAGAAGGATCGGGAAACGGACGTTCCGGGTGCTCTGGTATCCACCATAGGCGGTACGCTTGTCTCAATCGGTACAGGCGCTGCGGCGGTAAAGAAAAAGAAAAAAAAGCAGGTTCCCGAGGACGATCAGAAAGAGGATCCCGTCACCTACAAGATGATCGTCTATAAGGACTTCGGTGATTCCATCAAACCCGGGACCACCAAGTATGTCTATGCCCGTATTGAGCAGTATAAACCGATCCAGGATATGAGATCACCGCGGGATGACCTGACGGCGAGGATCCAGTGCACTTCACCCGAGCAGCAGATGATCGTCGAGGACGGCGGCATCACCACCAACGGCTGTGACTGGAAGGCGGCCAAGGTCACGGTACCCGAGGGCTGCACCGATACACAGGGGATCGTGAGCTTCATGCTGCCCGGGGAGGGCGGCGCCTATATCCGCCATGTGATCTTCCAGATCGTAAATCCGGCTATCCTCTTCGGACAGGAGAATCTGGGTCTGCCGGCCAATCATCTGAAAAACACGGTCGATCTGCCGGGGGGCTCTACCACAGCGGATGCAGCGGCCGAAGCCAGGACGCCCGGCAAGAATCCGATGGCGGTCAATGCGGGACCGGTCACAGGGCCTGTGAACGGTGTCTTCCATCTGCCGTTTGGGATCTATGGCATGCCGGTGGAAGGCACAACCGTACAAGTAGAGGTGGAACAGACCTGTGCGACGGATTCGGAGGGGCGCTTCATCCAGGGCTCCACGGATCATTCGAAGGGCTGTCCTTATTCCGTCACGGTGCAGCGCGATCCTGCGTATCCTGACAAACCTCTCTGGGAACTCTTAATAAAGGAGGTGCTGGATTATGAACTGGATGCGGGGACCTCGGAGGGGATCACGCTGCATCTGACCGCCGAATACGGCAAAAAGGGAACAGAGGAATATCTGCTGGCAAAGAGGGATTTCCCGCTGTACCGGATCCATATGGGACTCGTCCTCAATGTCGATACCCTGAGTATCCCCTGCTATACGCAGCTTAAGGATAGCGGAAAGCGTAAGCTCTCGGCGCTAGCGCGTTCGGAAGCCGAGAAGGCCAGACAGGTAAAAGAGGAATTTGAGAAGCAGAACGACTCCGGTAAGGCCTTTAAGAGCGTGCCGGACGGGAATGACAATGTAGCAGACGACAATACGCCGATGGCGATGTCCGCCTCGGAAGAGGATCTGGAAGCCGATCCGGATGAGACCAAGATCACGCCGGAGGATATTGAACCGGTCTTCGGCGAGGGAACTCTCGTGATGTTTGTCTGCCGGGAATCGGACATGGCGGTCCTGCGGATCCCGGTATCGCCGTCCGAGATGACATTATCGGATGATCCGAAACAGAAAGCATCCGATCGGGAAAAGCTCCCCGGCGCACCGGTACGTGTCACGGCACTTAAGGTTACCCAAAGTAAGAAGAGCCATATCGGCGAAGCAAATGAGTCTCATCAGGAGCTGGTAGATAAGCTGAAGATCCGCGCCTTTCCGACGGGAGTTCTCACCACCAGCGGTGCTCACCGTATCAAATTCTGTGCAACGGCCGGCGCTCTCGATCCGCCCACCAGGGTCGTCGTCGAGATCGAGGTATTCGCGGAGTATAAGAATAAGATCCACTCGGTGAAAAAGAAAGTGCTGCTAAGGTCCCAGCCCTTCCGTCCGATCAGAAACATCCGGGATGAGGAGAAGTACCTGAAGGAGGATAAAAAGATCGGAGAAAACCTCCTGCATATCCAGAACCAGATCTGGCTCCATGCGCTGGGGAATCTGACGGCGGTCTACGATATGATCGATCGTATGCTTGAGGGATATGATTACCGGTTTGGGTATGACCGGAATCAGGTCATGAATGTCACCGCCTGCTATCTCGGCTGGGTCAAGGGGACCTTCCTCGGGGCAAAAGCCAGTGCGAAGCCTGTGACACTGGCCGATGACATCAATGCCTGCTATGCGTTTCTCCAGGGACTTCGCGATAATACAGGCATCCTTGGCCGTGTGGCGATGGGGGTCATGACGGCCGGATACTCCGAGTATGTCTTCACGACGATGACGCTTGCGGAAGAGATGCGGGATCGCGTCTTTGCCTGTAAAGGAGACGAGGACTTCGGCTTCTGGGATGCGGTGCAGATGGGTGTCAAGGAATTCGGCAAGCAGATCGTGATCGAGGCGCTGATCGGCGGTGTGCATATCGGCAAGAACATCCATGTGCCGGGCTTTGCGGAGATCGGCGGCGAATATCTGTTAAAGGTCCATAACATCGACATGGCCTACACGATCAAGATGTGGGGCGGACGCTACCGCGATACGATGACCAGGGCGGACATCTTCCTGCGGAAAAAGCTGCCGTTATACAGGCAGGCGGATGATATCCTGCAGAAAGGACTGAACTTCTTTAACACCTCGGCAAAGACAGCAAAGGCCGGGATCGAAGCCGCGGAGAAAGAAACAAAGGCGGCTGCCAAGGATGCTAAGAAATTTGCGGAAGAAGCGAAGAGTGAATTAAATCTCGAAGAGTTAAAGCGCTCCGACCGCAGCAGAAAAGCGGCGGCAAACGGCAAGAAGGATGTGCAGAAGTTAATGGAAGCGCAACTTGACATGGAAACCTGTAAGGGCGATCCGGTCAAACTCAAGAAAGCCAAAGCAAAGTACAAGGAATGCGCCGACAGGGTCTGGACCAACAAGAACGCCTTAAAACAGCTGCAAAGAGATAAGCGCCCGTTTGCAGACCGCATGCGTGCGCAGTTTAACCACTATCGTGAGAACCTCCTGGATGAGGTACAGCTTGAGGCTCTTGGTGATATCGCCAAAGAGATCGGCCGGAACGCGGATGATCTGTACGTGATGAACGTATCCAATGGCATCAACAAAGATTATAAGCTCGGTAAAAAGGTACCCGGCGACCGGGATATCTCCTTCAAGCAGAAGGTACTCTCTGACAAGACAGGCCTTAAGGATCTCACCATCGATCAGGAGATCGGACAGAGGGCGGTGGCCAGAAGATTCTACAGGAAGATGAACGGAAGAGAGGCGGATACGCTCGAGGAAGCGCTGCGCTTCATGAAGGAGAAGGACGTCACCTACGTCAATCCGGAAGGCTTTGCGAAAAATGCCGACGGCACCTTCAACCATTATGTATTTGAACACAATCTGGAAGGCTACGAGGATCTGACCGGCATGGTCGGCATGCGGCCCGACGCAAGCGGCAGCCGCAAGATGGTTGTGGATAAGAGCCTCATGAAAAATGATCTCCACAACCTGCAGATCAACCGCGCTGCCGTCAAGAACAAGGGAACGGAGTGGTTCAGCCGGGATGCCGGAGAGAGCATGCGGAAGGCGATGGATCTGGAAGCCAGAGCAGCGAAGGAGACCGGAGCGGCGAAGCAGGCCCTTCTGGACGAGGCCGACCGGTATTGGGACCAGTATGTAGCCCAGACAGAGGAAGGCATCCGCCAGATCACGAAGCAGGTGGACAAGATCATCAATATCAGATCTCAAATGCGTACCGGCAGGATCGCGCTCTCCGGAGAAGCACTGCGGATCCACGAGATGGCGAAGCTGGTTGAGGAAGGTATGGATCCTGTTGTCTTTGAGCATTATCTGAAATCAAAGCATAATATGACGCTGGATGATTACGCGGACCTGATGGCGAGTTACCTGACCTGAAATCATATGAGGAGCTGCCTATGTTTGTCGAACGAATGAATCAGATCATGGAACTGACGGGAGCACGGAACAAGCAGATCGCCACTTACGCGAAGCTGGACCCCTCTTCGTTCAGCCGTCTGCGCGGCGGAACGCGGATACCGCCGCAAAACTCTCCCACTATGCAGAAGGCAGCCAATGGGATCTATCTTTGTTTCGATGACCAGAATCGTCTGGAGGAGCTCTGCCATCTGATCGGCACCGATCCCTCCGCTCCGCCGTATGAGATCCAGAACGCTCTGATCGAATGGCTTTATGCGGGAGAGAGCCTCCCGCAGCGTTCCAGAGAGCGCTCCTATACCAAACGGAAACCTGAATGCAAGACCTTTGGCAAACGTCTTGACGCAGCCATGAATCTGGCGGAGTTCTCCAATATCCGTTTCAGTCATCTCGTCAACGTGGATACCTCCCTCATCAGCCGTTTTCGTTCCGGTGTCCGCACGCCAAGTTCCAATCCGGCCATCGCGGAACGGATCGTGACGGTCCTGTGGGATCGGATCGAAGCGATGGGAAAGCTGACAGACCTTTCCAAACTGATGACCGTATCGGGATCAGATCTTGATCGAAACACTTTTCGGCAGTGGCTCTGCGACTTTGACGAATTCGACAGCGTCAATGCGCGGATGGCGGAACAACTGTCCGACAATTTCGGTGCGGTATTCGCCGCAGCGGCAAAACCCGTATTGCTGCGATCCGAAGAAGCGGTTTCTGCCGACATTCTGAATGACACCAGAGACACCTATCAGGGATACGATGGTCTTCGAAATGCCGTGCTGCGTTTCCTCGGATGCGCTGCCAGAGACCGCGCGGAGGAGCTGCTCCTTTATTCCGATCAGAATATGGAATGGATGACAGGGGACGAACACTTCCTGCGGCAATGGGCTTCTCTTATGAGCGCCTGCGTAAAGAACGGCACGCAGATCCGGATCATCCACAATATCGAGCGCAGTCTGGATGAGATGAACAGTGCGATTTCTTCCTGGCTTCCTCTCTACATTTCCGGAAGGATCGAATCATATTACCACACGGTTCCCGCAAACGGGCGATTATCCTTTACCCTCTTCCTTTACCCCGGTCATGCCTGCATCCGCGCCAGTCATGTAGTAGGAATGGAATCGTCCGGCGAGTACCGTTATCTTACCGGATCCGATGAACTGCAGAACTGTATGAACGAATTTCATTCTTTGATGAAGAATTGCCGGCCGTTAGTTCGTGTGCTGTCTGACAGCATTCTGCCGGAACCGATGGGCGATCTGACGATCATCCGCCCCACGCTCTCTGTTTCCACCATGCCCGAAGATCTGGTGGACAGCTTTTCCTGTGAACCGCTGAAAGATGTATGGCGGGAGCGGCATAAGGAGATCTCCAAACTGTCAGAATATCATCTCTGTGACTGCCTGCCGCTGGCCGGTGATGAAACCCTGTACGAAGGGCACATCCAGGTGGAGACACTGCCCGGGGTTCAGCCGTTGTATTATTCAAAGGAACAATACGCTGCGCATATCCGGCATCTCATCACTCTGAGTGAACAGTACCCCAATTACCGCATCATTCCGCTGCCGGAGCTGCCCTTCCCGGACATCCGACTGCAGATCTGCGATGAATATGTTCGTACGACACACACCTCCCAGCCCTTTGTCTCCATGGAATTCACGCATCCTCTCATGTGTCACGCATTTGAGGAATACGCGAGCCGATTGATCCGGCAGTACAAGGTCGACCGGAAGACACTGATCCATATGCTGAAAACGAGATTCCTGTGAGCGGGTACTGTCACTTTTTCGCCTGATCCGGTATGTGATCGTTGATGTATTTCAGCACGAAATCAAAATCCTCTTTTGCCGCATAGATCTGATTGTGATTCAGGATCTCAGCCAGCTTGATCGTGTGCAGCCCGCGCAGTACCTTCATCTTTCTGACGTCGGAAAACTTCGTGTAGGATTCGCTCTTGGATCCGACGATCAATCCCCTCCCGATGCCGTCGATTGGATGGCCGGTGGCAATACCGGAGAACGCGGAGAGCCAGGCGAGCGCCTGCGTCTTTTTGAACTGACTGGGCTGCTGGATATGCCGGACTCCGTCATCATTCATTTCAAAAAGGACCATGTATTTCCATCCGTACATCGCCGCCAGGACCAGATAACTCACGAATATGAGCACCGTAAAGAACGCAAGGAACAGGAGCATCGGAATGATATAATCCGATACCGCCTCGGCTCCTTCCGTCACAACGGAACTGATCCCAAGGATCAGAAACAGAACGCCGAATATGATCCCGAACACCTTATAGACCGTCAGCAGGATCGCAGGATTCTTCAGCATGCTGAATTCATAGAACCAGCGATACATCCCGTCTCCGCAGATCTCGATCCCGGGGCTGGGCCGCTGCAGGACTGGTTTCTGTACCGGAGTCTCCGCGCCTTCCGGCTGAATGATCCTGGCACCGCAAAAGGTGCAGAAGGTTGTGTTGTCAGAAATCTCTTTTCCGCAATTCGGACAGTACATAAGGCTCCCCCTTTCTGATATTGCCTATTGTGAATGTTATACCTGCGTATCCTCCTGCGCATATTTTTTGATATTCTTATACGCCGTCACATTGAGAACTGTCATCAGTACGATCACCGCCAGTACCATGAGAACGGCGACCAGATCCGGGGCACTCTGACCGTACATACAGCAGAAATCGTAAAGTCCATGGAGACCCACAGCGATAAAGATCCCCTTGCGGCGCATGGCGGCAGCCTTGGCGGTATCGCCTTTTAACTCAAACGTCTTCGCCTGACCGTAGTAATACCCCATGTAGATACCGAAGACACAATGCCCGGGGAAGGCTGCGCGGCTGAACGCCGTACCGGCGGAGCTGCCGATCATGAACAGGAGATCCTCTATGATATCAAATCCGATGGCGACCGTCGTACTGTAGACGACGCCGTCAAAACGGTAATTGAAGGCCGGATGTTTCCAGGTACATATCCGTAAGATCATATATTTCAGCAATTCTTCGACCAGTGCAGCAACAATGAAGGCATCGATCAGACAGTAGAAAAAGGAACCCTCCGGAAAGACCATCACAAGGATCTTATCAAGACCTGTCCCGATGCTCATCGCGCCGATGATCCCTACCGTACCACCCAGAAGAAAGAGTTTCACGAGGAGGCCGACGGGTTCCGGCTCGATCCGGTCCAGGCGATAGATCAGAACGATCAGGACAAGACCGGGGATCGTTGCTGTCGCCATGGACAATCCCAGACCGCCGATGCCGCCCATGATACCGACACCGAAGAATCCCAGAGTCAGCAGGATGATCACGATGATCGGGAGCTTGCGGGTATAGACCGTCTGCTTCTGAACGACTTGCGGCGGCTCCTGGATGACAGGCCGACTCTGTGCCTGGGGCTGACCCTGCATTTGCGGCTGATCCTGTACCGGAGAAGTCATCTGTACGGGCCTCATCTGCTGACCGTAGTCATAAGGCTGATGGCCACGCTTTTGACGAACCTCTTCAGGTTCCACTGCAGCCAGCGGCTTGCCGCATTCCGGGCAGAACGATGCATGATCAGCCACCTGAGATCCACAGTTTTCACAAAACATACGCACCCCCTGTTTCTTTGATGTACATATCATTTACCCCTGCGCTGCCATAACCCTTTCTTCACAGAACCGGAAGATACGTATGTTTCACGTGTGGATCGTCATGCAGCTCTCCACCGGCACCTTCTTTGCGTTCTCCGTGAACCAGCCAAACAGCGATTCACAGATCCAGCCGGAGATCGTAACGATATTGTCGATCAGATTGCACTCCCACACATATCGTTCTTTAAATTCAAAACGCAGTACATAACCGTCAACAAAGGTGACAGAGTTTACGCCGTCCGGATTGATGATCGTTGTCTCTGCCAGCTTGTCATAGCATTTGGAGGCGACAAATCCCATCGTTTCCTCCACATACTTGCTCAGAGCATCCAGCCCATTTTCAAAATTGACGCCCTTGTCCACTTCATTCAGCAGATATTTACCGATGGCATTCCCTATCCCGCCGCTCTTTGTCAGCGTGCTCTTCTCCACCCAGCCCTTGAACAGATTCCCGATATAATTCTTCACATAGTTCATAGCGAGATCATTCGTTGCGGCCAGCAGCGATTTGTAGATGTCTCCTTTCTCTTCTTCACCGCAATAATAATGCCGGAAATAACAGACGATCAGGAAGCCAGCGACCACATAGCCGAGATTCTTCGGGGTCGGCGGGTTGTCACCGGTCAGTACGTTCCCGATGCAGTTTTCCGAGATCTGCAGCACCGTTCCCCAGATCTGACTGCTTTCAAACTCGATCTCCGTACCGTCGATCATCTGACTTAAGTACTCACCGGCCAGTTCACAGAAAATATCCTTCATCGGGCTGAGCACGGCTTCCACAAAGGGGCCGCCGGCATAAGTGGTGATGAGGTAGGAAAAGGCCTGATCACCGATCCATTTGATGATATTGGCGGTCCATTCACACTTGTCATAAAAGGCAGCCTGATCCGCGTAGAAAGCCGCCTCTGCCATGTAGTAATTCATGGCCTCTTTGATGATGACGCGGCGGACCATGTTCAGTTCGTTCGCGGTGTGGGCTTTGGCGTTTCGTGTGATCTCACTGATGCCTTTGACGTTCCCGATACCGAAATACCGAATATCCTTCCGCAGCGCGTCATATTCCCGCTGCCATTCCTCCGGCATCGGTGAGGGATGCTCCCCACAGATCAGAAGCGGCAGCTCCCTCTCATATTCCGTATCTTCAACGGTAGCCTTTACAAGCATGCTGACCTTATAGGGATCCCCGGACATAGGAAGAGTTACCTTGGGTATGATGGAGTAGGAACCATTCCGGCCGCCCATTCGATAGGAGAAATTCCTGGTAAACATATCCCCATACTGACCGTCGTCATTCAGATCTCCGAACGAAATAGTGAAGTCCTCCAAAAGCACCACCCGGGAAGGCCTGGTGCTCCTGTCACGCCAGGCCACACGGACATCAAAATAGGTGGGTTTGATATCCTCCTCCAGTCCCTGTCCGGCATGTTCGTTGGGCACCGTGTCAACTACCAGCCTGCCATCCTGAACCTTCGCATTTTTCACCATAAAGAACAGACCGGATGGACAGATATTCGCCCGGATCTGTCCATCAATCTCCGGATAATCCTGATCATCAAACCGTGCCACGATCTTCACCGGCGTCATCTTCAGCTCCGGGAAGAAATCATCCAACGGGATCGATTCCGTCAGGTTTTCCATGAGCGCATAATAGGTCATCCGCTCCTTCGGATTGGTTTGTTTTGAACAATTCAACAGTCCCTGTTCATTGGTCACCGATACCTCTGACGGAAGCTTCGGCGCGTCCGTGATGGTGAATGGCATCTCGTATGTAATCTCATCCCCTGCAATGAGATTGATCTCATTATCTCCGTCATAATTCAGGATCTTTCCCTCTGACGAAAGCACCGGGAACCGGATCTCCGGCTCTCCTGCCACGCGAAAGACGACATGTCGGGTGTAGGTTCCGCCCGGTCCCGTGAATCGGAAACTTACCAGACACTCGGTCGATGTGACATCCTCAGGGAGCACGCAATAGGCGTTCTTCCAGCTGCATCCGCTGTTGGTGAGTCCCTCATCCGACACCTGTATCACACCGTCCCCGGAGAAGCACTGGATCTTTTCCGTCAGATCATCACGGAATGTGACATGATCCGAAACCGGCCGGACCTCTTCGATCCGCGCCAGTACCCAGACACCGTTCTTTTCTCCCTTCCGGATGAAATCTCCGAATTTCTTGTAGATGACCATACGGTATTGAGAGTAATCCTTCGTATCCTCCGTATAGATCTCATCCAGCGACATGTCCCGGGCATCCTTCTTGGCGGGAGTTGTCTTTCCTTCGACGATATACTTCGTGAGTTCCGAAGGATCCTCTCCCTCCCTGTTCGTCGCCTCCGTGCGGATCTCCACATCCTTGGGCTGCGAGATGAAGAATCTCAATGCGTAGGTGAAGGAGCCGCCGGGTCCGGAATACCGGAAGCTCACCTGCCCTTCCTGCGCATTGGAATCCTTCGGCACAGAGACCTTTGCCGTCTTGTAGGCACCGTCTTTGCTCATACCGACATCGGCAACCGTGAGTGCGCGGTCACCGGAGAAGCACTGGATCTTTGCGGAGAGCCCCGGATGATTTAACTCCCTGCCGTCCTCCGCCACCTCAACGATCCGGGCGAAGACATAGTAATCGGTTCCCGGGGACATGGCGTTCCCAAAGTCTTTGTAGATCTTGATCCGATACTTCTTCTTTTTCTCCTCCTCTGTCTGTTCCTGCTTCCCCTGATCATTCTTTCTGTTGTCCTTACCCGGTTTCCCGGAGCCGCCGGCAGCACCGCCTCCTGCGACGGCTGTCGCCCCGCCGATCCCGACGATCGCAGAAACGCCGGCCACGCCGACGATGGGAGCAACGGGAATCTCTTTATGGTCTTTCTCGGGTTTGATGTCGCTGTTATTCCCGCCTGTATTTCCGCCATTGACAACAGTATCATTCTTCTCCGTCGGTCGATCTGTCTTCCCTTCCACCGGGTCCTTTATATCCGGATCCGACTTCCCGTCCTTATCCTTTCCTTCGATGATCTCGGACCAGATATCCTTCCCGGTTTCCCCGGGCTTCTCCTCCGCGTCTTCGATCACTGTATCTGAGACCTCGTCGATATCGCAGATGTAGAAGGGACCTTCAAACATATGCTCGACCTTGGAATCATTGACCTTCTTGTCGTCGATATGCTTACTGTCCGTGTATTCGACATGCCAGAGTCCATCCACCGACCAGGAGAATTCACTCATCTCCTCCGGTATGCTGTACATGGCGTAATCGCCTTCCTCGCCGCCCGGATTGTAAACAACCAGATATATCAATTGGAAAGAGCCGGACTCCTTGATTCTTGAAGTGACGTATTCATGCTGTTCACCGGTTGTTTTGTCATGTCTCCGATCAAGATCGGCCGAAAAATCCAGTGTATAATTGGCCGGCTTTTCCTGGATGAAGACATATTCCCATCCATTCTCTCTTTCCGTCGGACCATCGGAGATGAATACCTGTTCCTCCATGGAGTATGTCATCGTCTGACTGCCGCTTCCGGCACTCGGCGCAATCCCGGATGACGTCAGTGTGTCATGGATCGCTGGAATCGTAAAGTGATATCCGGCGTCATCCTTTGTGACCTTCAATTCATCAACGCTGTCGAGGGAGTATTCCAGCACTTTTTTACCAAGCTTGCCGCCATCCGCCCATCCTTTGTAGTTATACTCCGCGACTCCGGTTTGGTTTTCCCCAGCTCCATCCAACGTATCACGGAAATTCTGCATACCGGTGGATAAATGGTTGAACCTTATTGTGAAAGCGACCTCCTCCTTCGCGCAGGCAGGGAGCATCGCGATGGATGCTGTTGAGAATAAAAACAGCAATGCAGCAGAGAATAATGCCAGCAAACGGTTTGCAACAGGCAGCATTGATTTCTTCGTATCCATCATATGGTTCTTACTCCTCCATGCCGCCTTACGGACGGAACAGTGCGATGGCATAATCAGCACCGTCCCTGTCTTTCATGGAACCGTAGGCATATTCCTGTCCGGCCGCCCAGCCGAAGTGTTCGATCCTGATCCGCCAGCCGCCTCCGTCATCCGTTCCCTCGATCACGCCGTCCTTCCGGGTACATTCCAGCACGGCTTCCCGGTCGCGGATCTCTTCTTCCTCCCCGTTGAAGGTATTGCGGGAGCGGACCCAGTCGAGGTAGAAGATGGGAGCATCCTCCGTTCCGGAGATCTCAAAACGCGTCAGATATACCATCGTACCGTTCTGCCATATGTCATGGGAGGTGCCCTTGGGATCGTAGCACAGATATCCCTTCCAGCCCCCGATGATATCCTCATATTCCGTGAGTTTTTCTACACCATCCCCCAGGAACATGTCCTCTCCGTCCAGTGCGGCCGCCTCCATATCCTCATCAAGGAACCACCCGAAATCTTCCCAGGCCGGATCAGCGCCTGTGTCGTAATCCGTGTAACTGCCGATGGCGGGATTTCGATCGCTTTGCTGTTTCTCCGTGTTGTTCTGACCATCATCGGATTCAGGCGTAATTCCGCCGTTCTCATTGTCATCAGGTTTCGATGTATCGCCTGTATCAACATCGCTGTCCGGTCTTTCCGGATCCGCGGTGCTGCCGGTATTCGCACTCTTTTCAGATTCCCCGTTTCCGGACTTCTCCGATGAACCGGTACCGTCCGAGGGACTGACGCTGCTGCCAAGGCTTGCGGATACCACCGGATTTCCGTCCGGATCGTCATTTCCCGACTTTCCGATGCCTGTCTTTTCCCGCAGGATCAGAATCATCGCGATGACGGCAACAACCGCCAAGGCCGCACAAATGATCGCAGGCATTTTTCCTGAGGATGCGACAGGCAAAGGTTTATTGCCGGTTTCGTCTGACAGATCATCCTTCCCCTGCTGCATCGGCTGATACGCAGGCTGTACCGGAGCAGAAGCCGCTCCTTCCACCGGGGACCCGCATTCTCCGCAGAAAAGAGCTCCGTCCGGGATATATTTGCCGCAGTTTTCGCAATACATGGAAATCCTCCTGGTCAGTAGCCCATCATACCCTCGAGTTCCAATTGCAGGCCCGGGATGCTGTCACTCAATGCGTAAGCCGAGTCGATATTCATGAGGGAATGGCTTCTGATCGTAAGCTTTTTGAGGTTCGGTAAGGTTGATAATACGCTGACATCCGTATTATCACCGCGGATCGCCAGTTCCTCCAGATTGTTCAGTCCGCACAGGGGACTCACATCATCTGTCGTTTCCTGGATGTCGAGAGTTTTCAGATTGGTCAGCCCCGCCAGAGGCGTAAGATCTGCCACCTCCGTATACAGTTTCAGATGTTCCAGCGATGTCAGCTCGGAGACGCAGGAGGTATCCATCCCGCCGACGGTGTACACGTAAAGGCTCTTCAGATTCTTCATCTCAGCAATGGGCGCGAGATAATCCGTTGCTCTTTCAAGACCAAGGTATTCCAGATCCAGACCGTTTAACTGCGACAGATCGCAGTTTCCGTACTTGATGTACAGGCTCTTAAGCTCCGGCAGCTCGGTCAGCGGGGACAGATCCGCCACATTGGTCGCTGTCAGACTGAGTCTCCGAAGCTTTTTCAGATTTGTAAGCGGCGTCAGATCCTTCACCTGCTCACACCGGGTGATATCAAGCTCCTCCAGTTCTGTCAGAGTCGACAGCATTGACAGATCACTGATGTTCGTATGTTCCAGATCCAGTGTTTTTAAGCCGGTGAGTTGCGACAGCTTTGCCCAGTCTGTGATACCGATATCCCTTCCGTGAATATCCAGTGAGGTACCATCCGGTTTCACCTCCACCCCTGCGATCTTCATGGTATCCCCGCACCCGGCCAGACACAGGGCGATTACAAGAGTCATAAGCGCCATACGTTTTATCTTCTTCATTGATACCTCCCCCGCTGATGTACCGACGCAATATCGTCTCCCGACAGAGTCGCCAGGACCCGGCTGTTTCTCGATAAACCTAAATAAACTGTAATACCAGCCATCCAGCGATGATCACACATATGATGATACCAATGGCTTTCGTTGCAAGCTTAAACAGCTTACTGATGACAAAAGCAAGGGCAGCAACGATCAATAACAATACCGGATTTTGTAAGATCTCTTCCATGGTTTACTCCTTCTCCGTCCCATTCTTCTTCGATTTCTTTTTGATCTTTACCACGATCACGAGACTCCTGTATGTGATCCTCATATCGATCGACATCAACTCAGCTTTTTTCCGCAGTTACGGCAAAATACTGCTTCCTGAGGCAGGGCGCAGCCGCAATACCGGCAAAAGCGTCTCGTCATTTGTGGTCTTCCTGTCTGCACCGGGCGCCCTGCAGCAGCAGAAGCGTCATTCGTACTGTTTTTCGTTTCTTTTTTCTTTTTGATCAGACGAATGACGATAACGATCGGAGTGACCACGATCAGGATCAGGACGATGGCAGAGAGCACACCACCCTCCTCCTCATCCGAGTCAACCAGGAAATAATCACCGGGTTCGGGATAATCGTCTACTACGGGACTCCCGTTACCCTCGTCCGATGTGGGTTCTTCGTGAGATCCTTCCCCGCTGCTCAGGCGCTCATATTCCGTCTCTGCGTCTTCTTCCCCGGGATCAGGAATGATCATAGACCCATCGGCGTTCACATCGCCGAACGTCGGAACCGGGATCACGTCCTCCGGCGCGGCGTGTTCCGGACCTGCCGCAGCGGAATCTGCTGTATCATATGCCGCCGTGGTATAAGCTTTTGCGGCGAAGTCCTCGATACGGCTTTCGTAAAAGATCCCTCCGCCCGGGATCTCAACCGTGACGGTTCCGGAATCATAGGCTGAGGGCTCAAAGAGGAATACGCGTCCGGCTTCCACACTCCTTAAGGCAGACATGCCCTCTTCCCCGTCGGGTCTGATGCGCACCACAACATATCCGTCCGGCACATCTCCGCTGACTGCCAGATATCCCTGCGAAGGTGTGGGCGTTGCGCGTCTTTTGTCAATTCGGGTATAGTCGCTTACGATCCCCAGAACCGGTTCGGTCGGTTTTTGGGGTTCGGCTGTCTTTTTCTTGTATAATTCGTTCAGACGTTTCAACTCCTCGGCATTGGAGTGGGAGCGCTTCCATATCTGCGTAGATTCCCCGTCTTTTCCTGTGACTTCTTCAGATTTCCACTCAAATGTCAGATCGTAATATACTTCTCCCTCGTCCCGGACGCCGTTTTCGTTTACATCTGCAAATGGTTCTCCCTTATCATACTTATTGTTCCCGGGAAAAGGCATCGAATACAGCGCGACGTCGACAGCGATCTTTTCCAGCTCCGCTTTCTTTTCGGCGTTCGCTTTCAGGAGTGTATCGAAATAAGCCTTGAAATCACTCTTATCCGTTGGCTTTAACGCCTCCCAGAATGATTTGATCCCCAGATTCTTTTCCGCCTGATATAAAAACAGGGCGATGGCAAGTTCCTCGTTTTGCCCGCCGTCATCGTAGGCGC
This sequence comes from Lachnospiraceae bacterium, assembly GCA_024687125.1. Classification (GTDB taxonomy): domain Bacteria; phylum Bacillota; class Clostridia; order Lachnospirales; family Lachnospiraceae; genus Butyrivibrio. Next base: position 5,661 of record JAILFA010000072.1, on the reverse strand, counting down.
AGTATTTGGGATTCGGATAGGAAAGATCGATCCAGTCAAGGACATCCGGGTTCTTGTATTTCGAGTAGCGAGCCACGAGTCCTGCGTAGGCGGTAGCAAATCCTTCCGTAAAGGAGTCGTTCATGGAACTGTTGACGATCCCTTTATGTGGGGTGTCATCCGAAGGGCTTGTCAGGCGAAATCCCGATGAATCGCTGGTATAATAATCCGTTACATGCCCGAATTCATGCTGCAGAGTAAAGACGCTTAAATCTGTTAATTCAGAGCGATGTGACCCGATGTAAATATTACCGTCATTCTCGTCGAACCAGGCGCTGTCTTTTTGATTTGCTTCTTTATCCCGCAGGTAAACCTTCACATTCCACTTTTTCATATCATCGTGCGGCAGTTTGAGCTGATCACGATTAAACAGGTACGCATCAAAAAGCCTGCAATAGAAGAAACTGGCGTAGGCCATGCGTTTTTCAGCTGAAAGTTCTTTCTCGACCGAGTGTTTACCCCTGTTATCGTCTTCCCAGACATAAGAATCGGTGATCGAAGGAATGAGATTGATCTTGTATTGATCCGTCATGGTGGAAAAACTTGGATCCTGTTTTCTGAGGAGGCGTTGAAAGTTAAATCCTTCTACCCTTTTCAGCTTCCCGCCGGATCGTATAACGGAAATCTCATCATCATTCAGGACATAGTTGATAAAAATGTTCATTCCGTCATATTCCGCCGATACGGTATCCGCCTCATCGATCAGGTTGAAAACATAATTCCCGTAACCGTCGTGGTAAGCTCTTAGATACATACTGACCTGGATGCAGGGGGATTTCATGTCCGTCGGGATATCAATGCCTGCCTCGAAAAGACCGATCTCGTCCGTGAATGTCTCCGCGCGTCCTCTTGTGATGTGTTTCTCATCCGCATTATCGAATACCGTCATTTCGATCAGGAGCCCCGGCATCAGCTGTTTCGTGACACTGAGTACATAGCCTTTCAGGATAAAGTTTGCGCCGTTTTGCTCTGCGGGAACCCAGCTGTATACAAGTTCGATCTGTGCCTGCAGATTCCCGCTCCGGTTTGTCGAATACGAGACGGTAAACTTCTTTTGGTAATCGTTCGGGTCCTGCCCCTCCTGCTCTGCCATTTCGGTACCGTTTCCGAAAGTGCATTCCACAACAGCGGTCTGAGTGTCCCCGAAGGAGTCACGGCTTCCCATTGCACGCCAGTCCATATTAAATCCCATGTGGGCTTTTGCGGCGTCCGGCTCCATTTGATTGACGACATGCAGACTGTGTGTATACTCTCCGGTTGCCCGGTAACCTTCTGCCGGACTGTATGAATATGTGCTGATAAATGACAGTTCCTCAACTGTTCCCGCCCGGATCCTTTGCGGCGGGCGATCCCAGATCAGTGTTGCACGCCAGTTTCCGGTCTCGTGGGATTCCTTTACCTTCTGATCATCTGTAGACCAGTCAAAGGTTTGAGCGCGCTGCGTACCGCTGAGTTCGATCTTTGAGCCGTTTGGATCGGCGCTGATGTGAAAGGTATCGTAGTCGTTGTCGTTTTTCCTCTCCACCTCCTGAGAATCCGGGCTGCTGCTCGCTTCGATCAATACCCATTCACCGGAGGATGCTTTCGCCTGAGACTGCGTATCATTCCCGGCTGCATTCACCTGCCGTGCGGAAGCAAGCATCACGGGAAGTATCGTCATCAGTGACATCACAATGGCCAGCATGCAGGAGATTATCCGTCTTTTCATCCGTTCGCTCATTCCTTCTTCGATCTCTTTATCAGTTTGACCACGATCACGATCACCGCCACGATGAGGAGCACCGGCAACACAAATACGATAAGGAGTGCCGCAATGGTCTCCCCTGCGGTGCTGTCGGCGGATTCCGGGATCGGCAGCACATCCTGTACGATATCTGTTATGCCACTGTCAACAACAGGCGATTCCTCCATCGGGACGTATTCGATCACGCCGTATTCCACTTCCGTTTGGAGCGTCTCCGGTTCATCTGCCCAGGTATACTCGTACGCAGTGATGAATCTTGCCTCTTTTACTAACGGTGCCCAGGCTTCCACGATGAGGTAGCGCTTGTCGCCGCCTGCCTCTCCCGGTTCGAATTTCCCTTCGATGGAGGTTGCCATGTATACATTGACAGACTCATCATAATGCAGATCAGATATCTGACGGGCATTGACATCTTCTCCACCCTTTCTCAGATACACGACATTATCCCTGGAGCTGACGGAACCGTTCTCATCGAAGGTCAGATCTGCAAGCCCCATGGAAAAAAAGATCTTTTCCGGATCCTCCTGATGCGGTTCCGGATAGATCCGCATCTCGGTGTGGATATAATCATTTTCTGTATAGCATTTCTCGTTGAATCTGTCCGGGACCAGTTTATAAGTGACCTCGTCCGTTCCCGCCGCATCCGTGAAGGTAAAAAACATGATGCGCGGATCCTCCCCGTCCCTTGCCATGCGGATCGTCCGTTCGCCATCCGTGAGCTCCATCTCCTCCGGATCCAGATACAGGGTATCCGTCAGATCCCAGTGTCCCGGCACCTCATATTCATCACCGCCGGATACCCCCATTCCGCCGTAGGTTCCGTCCGGCTGCTCTCCCAGCATATCGGAGAAATCGTCCGCCTTTGCCCCGGTTCGACCGAGACACAGAGTGCCGATCAGGACAGCCGCAAGACCTGTGATCAGCTTAAGATAACGATTTCGATCATGCATTGCTCTTTTTCCATTTGATTTCATATACCTATCCCCTCCGCTTTACTCCCCGTTTTCTTCTTGTTTATCATGATGTTTTTTCTCATACAGTTCATCATGATCCCTAATATGATAGGAAAAAACGTCCAGCCGGGTCACGCCCATAGTGGAAAGTTTTTCAATACTCTTTTCCCTGGATTCGGCCGTATTGTGATCCGGTATGAGCGGTACCCGGACAACGATCCTGTCCGGGCCGACCCGTTTCAGGAGGAAGCGAAGATTGTCCTCCATCAGTGATTCCTCGCCGCCGGTATACCGATGATAGACATCGGGATCCAGGTCCTTGCAGTCGACAATGAACTCATCGACCGATTCCGCGGCGATCTCCACCTGTTCACGCAACACGGCGAGACTGGTCTCCACATTGATCTGCCAGGCGTCGCCGCAGATTTCCCTGAACGGCCCGTAGAAAGAGGCCTGCAGCAGTGACTCTCCTCCGCCGAAGGTGATGCCGCCGCCGGTGGCGCGATAATACAGGTCATCCCGTTTCACACGCACATAGAGCTCCTGCGGAGATATCATCTCCGGTTTCCTTTCCGCAAGGAGTTTTTTGTTGATACAATACCTGCATCTCAAAGGGCAGCCGGCGCCGCAGACGAGGCTCGTAACGCCTTTGCCGTCGATCCCGAGGCGATGTCTCGAGATCCCGATGAGCGGATATCGGATCACAGATCTCCTCTTACTTCCGCAAATCCGGTCTCACCGGACTGGGAATTGCAGCTCCAGGTCTCCGGGGAGGAGTCCATGATCTTGTATTCACCGGGCTCCAGATCCGTGTCCACAATGGCATCCCAGTAGGTCGCCTGACCGGATCTGCCGTAGGCCTCCCACTCTCCGACCTGCTCGCCGTCCTTAAACAGATAGATATTGCCAGGGCAGGAACCGGATCCGCCGTTCCAGTGGTAGGTCGTGAGATATTTCACATGGAGCGTCTGGCCATCCTCAACCGTGAAGGTCGGCGTATTCTCCGGATAGTTCAGAACACCGCTCGTGTTAAAGTTACTCCAGAATACCGGTGCATCCTCGATATCATATTCCGCGGTCCGGATATTTGCCGGACATACGTCGGGGACATCAGGCGGATTGATCTCCTCCATATAACCGTCGACTTCCGTATTCCCCCCTCGTTCGACGGGTGACGGATCGACGACCTCGGCCTCACCTGCCAATTCCTCGACAACAGGGGGATCCATGATCTCAGGGGCACCTGCCAGATCGTCTCCGGGACCGATCTCTGCGCAGGCCGCAGTGCCGAATGTGATCCCGGCGCACAGAGCGGAAACAGCAACGGTTTTCCCCAGGCGCTGCCGCTTCTCCAGTTCGCTCTCAAGATATGCCAGTTCCCGCTCGCATCTCGGGCAGGTCCCCGAACAATCCCCCTGATACATACATTCACTGGTCACATAGGGGATGTCATTCTCATCCGCTATGGTCTGCCGGATCTCCTTGAGTATCTTGCACTTTGCTCTTCCCAACATGATCTTCCTCCCCCCTTTCTCCGGTGACAGGTGCGTCAACAGCAGGATCTAAGCATATTTTACAGTATATAAACCTCAAAAAACGTGACAAATGAGTTGGCATTGCCAACCTGGGTTGTCATCTGCTCGTTCTCACATCGATCCTATCTCCCGTACCGATCTGTGCTCCATAGTCTGGCGTCCGTCATCTCTGCTGTGGCGATCTGCGCCCCGTTCTCAAGGGAATAGATGCCGATGGTCGCGCCGGCGTTGCGCTCGTAGACACTGTTGTAGAAGGCATTCTTGATCACCTCGGGATCCAGCCGGATGTAGACAAGGCCCCTGGTACCGGCCTGAACGGCGTTCTCCATGGTGCCGGGTACCGTGGTGCCTTCGATATCCACATCTCCGATGAGATCCAGATAGATCGTTTGGTCCGTGTTGTTTTCGACATAGATGCCGATGCCGCCGCCGTCGCGGAAATCAGGGGCGGTGACACCGCAGTCCGCAAGTGTGATCCCGCCGGAGGAATAGAATTCATGAAGCTTCGACTGGAAATTGCACTTGGGAACGGTATTCTTCTTACTCATTGTCGCGACCGTCACGATCCCTGTCTGATCCACGACGTTCCCGGATGTATCCACGGCCTTTAACTCCATGGTGATGTTCTCCACGCTGACCAGCTTCATGTCGATCCGCCAGTCCATGCGGGAATTATGGAAGATGCAGACCATACCTTCCTGCGTTGCTCCGGCAGGCACGGTGAGGTCAAGCTCTGGTGCCAGGGTCGACGCCGCACCGTTTAACGCGATGGAATCACAGAGGATCTTCAGTTCGCTTCCCGTGTGATTGGTCACATCCAGAAAGAGTCCGTCGCAGGGGAAATCGATCCGCCCGGAATGAACCCGGTTATCCAGCGCGTCACCGTAATAGGTCGCCTTGATCGTCATGGAGTCCGATTGGTAGATCGTCTGCTCCTTGATCTCAATGGGATCCAGTGCACTGTCACCGATACCGCTTCCCTCGGAATTCAGGAAACGTTCCTGCGCCTCCTGCGTCGTCTGGCGGTCATACCGGATGACATTGATATAGAACCAGATGCCGAAGGCGACAAAGCCGGCTAATACGAGGAGAACCAGGATCAGGAAGCCATAGCTTTTCTTCGGCTTTTCCTCCGGCAGATTCTGTGCCATCCACTGCCCTCTGGCCGCGTATGTCGCATCCGGCGTCGCATCGGGGCCGCCTGCCACCGCGCCGCAGTTCGGACAGAATTTTCCGCCTTCCGCTATCAATGTTCCGCATTTTGCACAATACATGGTAATCCTCCCTCTGACGATCCCAAAGATCGGTCATCATACTGCTGTCGCCGCTGATCTGTTCACCTGAGATACGCTTTAACGGCACGGCACGACCGCCTCGCCGCGGAGCGGCA
>JAILFA010000021.1 GCA_024687125.1 Lachnospiraceae bacterium | reverse complement strand
GTGCTGACAAATTTGGAGACAAATTCTGTTGCAAAAAGAATTCTTTTCGTATATGATCATTAAAAGACATACAGCAATCTGTTGCTACAATGAGGAGGTTTGATAAACCATGCCGAACATATTACCCGTATCGGAACTCAGAAATTATACAAAAGTTGTCAATCAAGTCAGATATGGAAACAGGGTGTATCTGACAAAAAACGGTCATGGACAGATTGCCATGATCAACATTAATGAATTGGACGAAATGGAGAGACAGCTCGCGCTCTATCGCTTTAAGCTCGAAATGGAAAAAGGAGAACGCTCCATTCTTGAGGAAGGAGAAATCTCATCCGATGATCTGAAAAAGGAGCTTGGCATATAGCGCATGAACAAACTGATATACTCTCCGATCGTCAGGAATAAACTAAAAGCATTGAAATCATGGTTAACCGCTCATTTCGATGCAGATACGGCCGCCAGAGTACTCACAGGAATTATGGCAGACGCGGACAGACTCAAGGAGTACGAAAAAAGCGGAACAAATATTGCTGAAGTATATGATATCGATACGAATTATTGGTACCTTTTCACTCATCAGCACTACCTGATATACAGGATCGAACCCGGAAAGGTAACGATCGTTCAGATGTTCCATGAACGGGAAGATTTTATGATGAAACTGTTCGGAATATCCGGACGCACACAGGAATCAATAGATTACTGGGGCGAGTAAACATTACACCGCATGAGCCGGCGAATACTCATTGGGTGAGACCACAGGTGAGACCTAAAAATGTCGATGCTGCCAACTCCTTTCTTTATAAGGGTTGCGGGACCCGGAACTCGGTTCAAGTCCCATCTTCCGCAGGAAATAAACGGGTTGCCCGGAAAGGGTAACCCGTTTTATTATTCTCCAGGTCTTTCGGTTTTTCATGGAAAGAATTCGTGATGACCATACCCTCTCCGATGTTTCTTGTTACAACATATAAATCAAACGGCAAGCCCAATGCCTGCATGCAATCCTGGGCAACCTTTACCAGTGCGGATCACGGCAACGGCTTTTATGCCATACTCGCCAGCGTGAACAAGAACGGCCATCTGTACAAAAGTCTTCAGGAAACAGAGCAGGCTGTGATCAACTTCTTTTCCGCCGATCATCATGCTGCCTGTATGGATACCATCAAAAACAATCAGTTTGATGCAGATGAGATCACCGCGTCCGGGCTTACGGTTACAAAGGCTTCATGGGTCAATGCCCCCATGGTCGAAGAATGCTTTATGAACCTTGAATGTAAGCTTGCCTGGGAAAAAGAAATCGTCCCCGGCGATGACCACGTGATCCTTTGCCTTGAGGTCCTCGGTGCCCATATCGATGAAGACCATTTGGCAGACAAGACAGGCGATAATGGGCTTCTTTATAACATCCATTATCCCATCAACCCCGAGAAAGTCGGCAAAACCGCCCACGACTATGCCGGCGTGCTGCAGAAGAAAATTGATGTAATGGAGTATTAAGAATAAAGAACCCAGAATGATATGATAACAAAGGTCGAAAAGCTGACAGGATCATGCACTCACGGTGATGAACCATTTCACGTACACTCCGAAAGCGGTTTTCGCGGATTATCAGTGTCGCTCAGAGCTGCTTTCTTTTTGAAAGACACTCGGCAGAACAAACGGTTGCCGTGGGAGTGTATATAACAAGCTGCTGGGCGTGGAGAAACTGATCGTGTGCGGTATGATGACGCATATGTGCGTTGATACAACCGTCAGAGCCGCTATGGATTACGGCTATAAGGTCAGTGTCGTTGCGGATGCCTGTGCGACGATGGATCTGACCATGAATGGCGAAACCATTCCGGCCGAGACGGTACAGAAAACATTTCTTGCCGCTCTGGACGGGGTGTTTGCAGATATCATCACAGATCGCATTCCATAAATCTGCGAAAAACACGAAACCCCTCTGCTTCATAAAAACCGAGCGCATCGTTGAATGCCCAGACATCCAGTTCGATCCTTTTCATGCCTCTTTTTCTCGCCTCGGTTCGGACGTGTTCCATCAGTTCGTGCGCAACGCCTTTTCTGCGCCATTTCCCGTCTACACATATTTCGGCGATATGACAGAATTCACGGGCATATCCGTAAGGGGTCTCCGGCCTGCTTATGTAATCCACCATGACCATGCCTGCGATTTCACCGTCTCTGTCATCTACAAAGATCTCATTATTCTCTGACTGCAGATACCATGCCGCGTGATCCTGCAGTTCCTGGCAAAAACCCGGCTTGAATATATCAGGTCTTCCCTCAACATGAAGGCTGTTGACCTGTTCCCGCAGTCTGTTGATCTGCGGTATATCGCTGTCTGTTGCTGATCGGATCATTTTTCACACCCCCGAAATAAAGCCTCTGCCAAATGATTTATCCCTGCTTTTCGGCCGCCTTTGCCCGCTCTCTGTCGATGCGCTCGTGATTACGCTTCTTGTCTTCGTACATGGACGCGTCGATCTCGTGCATGAACGTGTCGATCGTATCTCCCGACACGTTCAGTTTCGCACAGCCCATGGAGAAGGAAAGCGTGTACGGATGCTCACCGGATTCATTAAAACGGTGCATCTCCCCGCGGATGCGGTCCATCATGTGCATAGCAGTGGATTCATCATCCGTCTTCATGATGATGATGAATTCGTCGCCCGCGTAACGGAAAACCCGCGCATCCAGCATAACTGCGCGGCGAAAGATATTCGCCGCCTGGCACAGCGCGTCATCCCCGACGGAATGTCCGAAGCGGTCGTTGATCTCCTTGAAATAATCGATGTCAAGCATGATCCCGTAATACGAGGATCGCTTATCCTCCTTCATGACGATCATCGAATGCTCGATGAACTGGCGATTGTAGAGACCCGTTAAAGTATCTACAAATGCCTGCTGACTCTGGACGTTGATATAGATCGCGGTGATGCCCAGCGCGATCCCCGCCCACACCAGCGCGATCCCGAAAAAGATCACCTGCAGGATGCAGCCGGAAAAAACAGGAACCATAAACATCCAGATGGGGAAAAAGCTGACGTCGCCGTATTCCGAGCAGTATACATACAGCGTACGGACGCTGATACACATGGCGATGAACAGGTACAGATAGAAGATATAGCTGATCGGCAGGCGCTGATATACGTTGTTTTCGTCCACTGTGAAAAAGAAGCCCGCGAATACATTGGCGATCAAAAGCGCCGTCATCACCGCTGACGCAGCGATCAGAAGCTTGTATTTTCCCCAGATCCGCTCTTTGTTCCTGTACAGCCGAACATCGACATAGAGGACCCACAGCGTCGCGATGGCGAGCGTTAAGGCATACAGGAAGCTGTTCTCCAGGATGTTTCCGATGTGATAAAGTGCCCCCGGCCTGCCGTCGATCATAAAGCTCCGGGTCTCAACACTGCCGCCGAGGATCCCCATCAGGATCATTGCGGAAAACAGATGATCGTCCAGTCTCCTCTGACGTCTGGTCCTGTAGCGGCTGAATAACAGAATCAGCAGCAGAACGCTCCCGAATCCGTTGGATACAATGATCGCCTGAATATTCATCTATCTCTCCCGTCCATCATCTCTTATGACTGCATTCACAGGGTTTCGCGCTTCTGATGGATCCTCCGCGAAAATGCCTTTCTATTATACCCCCGGAAAGCATAATTGCCAAATCACCGTAGACCGGAGATACCGCGTTTCGCTGCCGCCGGGCACTTATGGGGCATCCCCGGGCCGTACTGGCATCTTGGACAGTTGAAGCATTTAACGAATGGTGCATCTGAAAGGACTGCTTCGCAGAATGCCGGGTCCGCAAGAAGCGCTCTGGCCAGATCGACAGTATCCGCCAGATCATTCTCGATCAGATATCTTGCAAGAGAGGGCTCCAGGATCCCATTGACACATGAAACCGGAATACGACCCCTGAAATGCTTATGGAATCGGACTCCAAGGGAGCAGAACCGATTATAAGGATCTCCGTTTTCGCTGACTGACGGATCATCCCAATTTGCCCCCGCCCGAAGGACGAGGGAGCCTGTGCGGCTTTGAGCACTGGAATTGCGATCCGTCAGGATCGATTCCGTTTCGATTCCCGTAGAAACCTGCAGATAATCGCAGCCGGCTTTGACATACTCCTCCGCGATATCAATGGCTGCTGCGACATCCGGTTCGATCCCCGCGGTTCTGACGGAGATGATGAAGTCCTCTCCGCATCGCTCCCGGATCATGCGGATGATCTCTGCCGCAAATCGGGCGCGGTTTTCCGTGCTTCCTCCATATTCATCCGTGCGGAGATTTGTCCTGCGGGATACGAACTGATTGATCAGATATCCGTGGCATCCGTGAAGCTGAACGCCATCGTAGCCTGCCTGTTTTGCGCGGAAGGCAGCGTCCGTGAAATGTGCCTGCATCTCGTGGATCTCGTCGATGCTCATTTCCCGGGAGAGCTTTTCGGGGTCTCTCGTCGGAACAGCAGACGGGCCGATCACCGGCCCGCATTCCGGATTGCCCTGGATCCCGGTGTGATTCAGCTGGATGAGCGCTGCTGTCTGATTGTCATGACATGCTGCTGTGATCGCCCGATGACCTTCGATCTGTGCATCTTCCCACAGACCGAGGTGTGTTTTGCAGAACCTGCCGTCCGGCGTGACAGCGGTCGCCTCCACACAGATCAGTCCGCAGTCATGCTCTGCCCGCGCTCTGTAGTGTTCGATATGCTTCTTTGTAACCCTGCCGTCGGCACCGGCGTAATCAAATTTCACCGTCGGCGCCATCGTCAGACGGTTCTTTACTCTGGTTTTGTTGATGATGATCGGATCACCTGCCTTCATGGGTACCCTCCTGAGCAATCATCGAAGTCTCATACCCTGTCATTTTACCATACAATCCACATCACAGGGCACAAATTACGAGAGGCAGCTGACGGATCGAAAACTTCTCAAAACCTTTTTCCGACAGGCGGGATGTGATAGAATTGCCTGTATGAAATCCTGCATATCTGACGGGGGGATGAATATGGTCATCATTCGGGAATATGAAGATAAAGACCTGCAGCAGATGACAGACATCTGGAATGAGGTTGTTGAGGATGGCATTGCTTTCCCGCAGGAGGATTTTCTCGATGAAACATCCGGCAGGGAGTTTTTTGCATCTCAAAGCTATACCGGTGTAGCGGAGAATAACGAAAAAATTGTCGGACTGTATATCCTTCATCCGAATAATGTCGGCAGATGCGGACATATTTGCAATGCCAGCTATGCTGTAAACTCAGAATGCCGGGGCCGGCATATCGGTGAGAAGCTTGTGGAGGATTGCCTGTCAAAAGCCAAAGAGCTGGGATTCCGGGTATTGCAGTTCAATGCCGTTGTGGAAAGCAATATCCATGCGAGACATCTATATGAGCGTTTGGGATTTGTTCAGCTTGGAACGATTCCCGGCGGTTTCAGAATGAAAGACGGACACTATGAGAACATCTGCCCGTATTACCACGTCCTGTGAATGACATGAAACGTACGAGGATCATAAATCCAGCCGCATATAGCAGGCTCACAAAACCGGTACTGTTCCTGCTTTTTCTGACAGTCACGCTCACAGCCTGCTACGGCATGCCGGATGAGGTGACGCAAAAAGGCAGAGCGCTCATGGAGACATACCTGGAATCGCGCGGCAGCGGCGAGTATCAGGTCAATACTGTTTACAGAGATCTGGACCGTGTTGCTCCCGACCAGGTCGTTGCTACCGACTATGTTCACGGGGAATACACAGTCGACGGCGAAAAATCCGAGTTCTGGATCGACATGAACGCCGAAGAGATCTTCACTTCAGAGAACAAGAAAGAACTCGAGCGCATCGGTACAGACCTCATGGCCGACAGGCTGGGATTGGATCCTGCCGTCTGCTCCGGTGTATCAACGATAAGCGCAAACGATCATTCCCCCAGACCGTGGGTAGCTCCGGCAGATATCGACTGCGAGGAGTATATGAGGACCGGGCTTGCTTCCGGGAGTGTCCATATAGCAGTCTTCTTCTGGGTTAAGGCAGATGACCCCGGAGCATTTGCCTGGTCGGAGGAAAACCTGTCTGACCTGAACGGCAGCAAGGTCTATGTCATGTTCCTGTCCGATGCGGCGGAACCATTCCCTGAAGAATATACATACAGCCAGTATGAAGACTGGGAAGGCATGAAATGCGTGATAACCAGTGACGGCGCAGAATGGAAAAACCGTCCCGTCAATTGATCCGTCATCCTGTCTGCATGCGCTCGATCAGAGATTTTCGAGCCATTTACACGCCAGGTCGATCCATATCTGACAGCAGGGTTCATTTTCAGACCCGCCCGGACTGAGCGTCCGCTTATCCGCAAGAGACAGACCGTGTCCTCCCCGGGGAAAGATGTGGAACTCCGTGCTGATGTCATGTTCCTTCAGCGCCTGAACGAACAGCAGGGAGTTTTCTACAGGAACGCACCCGTCGGTCCATGTGTGCCAGAGAAACGTCGGCGGAACATGCTCATTGACGCGGTATTCCAGTGACACTCGTCTCAGTTCTTCCGGATCGTTTCTTTTCTCCCGCAGCAGATTGTCAAAAGATCCCCGATGCGCCTTTTCGCCGGAGGTGATGACCGGATAGGCCAGCATCAGGCCGCCGATCCTGAGGCTCTCCGCCGGAAGTCCGGACAGCTCCGGCATTTCATCGTACCAGGTACAGGCATAATGCGCCGCGAGGTGTCCGCCCGCCGAGGCTCCCCAAAGGACGATCCTGTCTGTGTCGACATGCCAGATATCCGCATTCTGACGGATCAGTGCTACCGCTTTTGCAACACCGATCCGCGCAGCGGGCTCAACTTCATAGGATGCCTGCTCATCTAAGTCCTGGTTCGCGTCAAAACCCGCACAGTCGTAACGGAGCACTGCGGCGTGATAGCCCTGTCCCATAAATGCAAGTGCGATCGGCTCTGCCTCGCGGTCGCTTGTATATTCATATCCTCCGCCCGGACAGATGAGCACCAGCGGGCGTTTTTCTATGCCGATGGACGGTGAATACTCCTGAATATAGAGATATACCATCGCGCTCTGCCCGCGCTTTTCATCCGTTGTGACTTCAATGTACCGAACGATCATCCTGTTCCCCCTCTCCGCTGACGGTTATCTGATCGTCATTATACTGTGCGGAGCCCCGCTCTGTAAACATGAGGATGCTGCGTACTTCTCAGACTGTATTTCTCAGAACCGAAATATAATATGCTTGTTTATTGTCTGTTTATTGCGCGCCGCGCTGCAGCCACGGGTGCAACCCCTATATATTTGTGGTTTCTGTGAAAAAATATGCCTTTTTATTGCGCGCCGCGCTGCTGCCACGGGTGCAACCCTATATATTTGTGGTTTCTGTGAAAATTATATGCCTTTTATCTCATAGAGGGAAAGAATCCAACTGAGCGAATGCCGTTTCATAGCGTGATAAGCATATAATTTTGACGTTTTTGCCTGATATATCGGAGTGATGATCAATTCCTGTCAATAAACAGGCCGATAAAAGCATAAAATACATTGAAAAAACTGAAAAATATATGCTTCTGCCAATCCTGGGACCTATCGTGGGACCACTCTCAAGTCCGATCACACAGTACACCGATCGATCAATTATGCTATGGAATTACAGGACAGGATGTGCTATTATCTTTGGTTAGCGGATGCTAATTCCGTCCGCCGGAGGTGAGAGATGCGATTTCAGACCCACGGAAATAAAACAAAAAAGTCACTCATGCTGATCCACGGCATGGCAAACACATCGGATCTGTTCGACCCGCTGCTGGAGTATCTGCATGACTATTACGTGATCGTATGCGAGCTGGACGGCCATTCAAAGCACGAGCAGAGCGTATTTATTTCCGTGGCGGATTCCTCTCGGAAGATCGAGCAGTATGTGCATGATGAACTGGATGGACATCTGTACGGACTGCTGGGCTTTTCTCTGGGCGGGACGATCGCCGCAGACATCATCAGCAGAGGAAACATCCGTGTGGAAAGAACTGTCCTGGATGCCGCGTTTACGATCAGAATGGGGATCCTGACCTATCCGTTCAAATGGATCTTTCAGGCTTCCATCTGGTGCATTAAAACCGGGATCCCGATCCCGCGTTCCCTGGTGGAAGCGATCATGGGCCGGGGAAACAGCGGGATCATCGATACCATGTACCGGGGCGTATCGATCCGATCCATCGGAAACGCCTGTATGTCTGTCTACACGTATGAGATCAAAGATACCCTGCGTGATCACGTCGGCCCGGTCGAATTCTGGCTCGGAGAAAATGAACCGTATCCGGTCAGGAGCGCGAAACTGCTGAAAAAGTACCTTCCGCAGATGCGGAGAAGAATGTTTAAGGGCATGGGGCACGGACAGCTGCTGCATGAGCACACGCCTGTCTATGCGAAACGGCTGACAGATTTCCTGCTTTAGAACGGCTGCCGCAGGAGCGCCCAGTATCCCAGGCAGATCAGCAATGAAGCCGTGATCATGGACACGAAGGAGATCGGCCATCTGCCGCCCATATTGAAACGGTAGAAATCCTCCCAGCGCTTTTCTTCAGGTGCGCAGATGACATGATACAGATACCATACGCCGTATACAAACACAGGGATCACACCGGATGCCGCCGTCAGGACGCTGATCGGGCGGCGCTCGAACACACACAGGGAAACCGCCGCCATGAGCGGTGTCAGAAGATGCATGAACAGATCATACCCCTTCAGTAATCCGGTGAACGTCTTATAGACAGGCATCAGAAAGATAAAGACTGTCAGCATGGTCACCGTCACAGCGACGGTTCCGATGTATTTCAGCATCCAGAACAGCTCGTTTTCCGGGCTGATGCACATCAGAAGGGCCGATATCGCACAGAAGGTATTGCTGAGCACAGTGAAATACCGAAATGCCCTTTTGGCCTTCCCGGTATCCCACTTTCCGTCCTTCCTGAAGAACAGGATCAGAATGATCAGGGTGACCAGAACGATGATCAGGTTGATTATTCGTGAGATCATGGTTTTCCCTCTTTATTCTATCGGGTACCAGTCATCGTCCTCTTCATCGTAATAGTAGAACTCGTCATCTTCCTCGTCATAGCAGAACAGCGTATCCGAGTCCTCATCGTACAGGAAAAGGATGTCATCCTCGTACAGATACCAGAGGTCCTCCTCGTAGTCATAGATCCATTCATCCTCGTCGTCACAGCCGTAATAGTCTCCGGAATCATAATCGTAGCCGTATTCACAGCTGCCGTTGCTGCCGTTGCAGCCGTACTCGCTCTCATAATCCTCCCAGCCGCACCAGTCCTCCGAAAACTCATCGTAATCATAGTAATCATCATAGTCGCTGTCAGAGACAAAGCCTTCCAGCCAGTCGAGATACTCCTCGTCAAAATCAAGTTCGCCGTACACTTTTCGGAGCTGACTGTAGAAATACGGGTCACCGTACGGAAGGGACACCGACACCCCCGTGAGTTCGTTCTTATCCGATGTATGACCGTTGTAGGCAACTGCCGCCTTGAGCGTCGAGATCAGTTCCCTTGCTTCGGTACTGTCGCTGTCAATATTTTCTACAAGAGCCAGAATATCGGTGATGTAATAATCCGACAGCGTCACGTCACTGTAGTCGTCGTCCCACAGTTCCGAGAAGTACACACTTCTCCCCTGGGCTTTGTGCATTCGGCTGTAGTTGCTGCCCATCAGCGCCTCTTCATTTTTGTAGGCATACTGCATCCAGGCAGCAAGCAGATTCCTGATCGTTGACTGATTGATCATTGAAAGGCAGGTGGATCCTCCCTCCGGATTGCCTTCATTCTCCGCTATGATGGAATCCACAATGAACTTTCCGAGAAGCGGGGTCGATATTTGGGGATTATCTTCCAGCTTATTCATCCACTTGTCGTAGCTCCACCCAAGACCCGATTCGAAATCCTCCGACAGGATCGCGTATCTGCAGTAGGGCATCAACGCGAAGCAGGTCTCCAGATTAGCCATGATGCAGCAGTCCATGCCGATGAAGTCAAAATGGACATCCGGATGCTCCGAAAAAGCCTGGGACATTTCCGCGATCGTGAGGCCCAGCTTCTCTTCCTTCCATTCATCATAGCCAAAGCCGTAAACCGGTCCGCCGCCGTGATCCCAGAAAATGATAAAGTACCGCTGCGCGGGGTAATTCTCCTCGCAGAATCCGACAAATTCGGACAGCGTGTCCGCCGCGGTACATGACAGCTGACCGAGGTTATCCCTGATCAGGACCAGTTCTCCGTCCTCGATCTTCCAGGTCTGCGCCGTTCTTCCGGAAATGTCATAGTCCTGCCACTCCCGGGTTCCCATGGTCTGTATGATGACATTGACGTTTTCACCGATCCCCGAGGACAGCATCTCGGAGATGTCCTCCGTTGCTGCTCCCGCCCGAGTTTCCAGGTCAGAGCCGTTCATATAGACCATGATCGTCGCGGAACTTGATGCCGCCTTCACAGAATGGGCTTTTCTCATCCCCAGTCCCGAAAGCAGGTCATCTGTCGTGCCTTTCTCCGGTCTCTCCTTCGGGCCCTTCTTTGGATCTTTCTTCGGATTTTCTACCGGATCTTCTTCCTCCGGATCTTCGTCCGGATCTTCATCAGCGTCTTCCTTCACGGCCTCCGCCTTCTTCATGGGACGCTTATCGGCGGGCTCCTCTTTGTCATCCGGGAGCAGCATAAAGATCAGAAACAGGATCGCAAGGGTCGCCAGGACCGTGATCAGTACGATCCGCAGGGTCTTTGCTCTGCCGGATTTCTTCTTTTCAGGCTCAGTTTCCACGATGTTTTTCGCACCTTTCCGAGTTTTCTGTCAAACCGCATGAATCGGTAAATTATAACACTTTTCGGGCACCTTTTCCATTTTTCGATCTGCGGATCCGCCCTGAAACCGGGCGTTTCACCTCTTCCTGCGCCTCTTCTTTGCGCGCAGGGTCCCGGCTTTTGAAGCACGGCGTTTCTGCTGCTCCTCACGGAAGTTCTCGATCTCCTCTTCGATCGTGTTGTAATCCCGCTCAAACAGCTGCTCTGAGATCTGCCTGTGCAGGCGTTCCGGAGCGATGCTGTCTGCCAGGATCTTCCGCACAAACTGTTTCCCCTTCTGCCGGTATGCGGGGAGTCCGTTCTCCTCGAGGAGCCTGTTCAGTTCCGGGCGCCACAGGATCTGTATCTTTGATGACATCTCAAGATCCGGACTTTTCTGCGGCTTTCTGAGGATGTAGAAATCGAGAACTGAAGTAATGTATTCTACCGTGATGATCCCGAAGTGTTCCGGTACGTGCTCTGTGATATGCGCGGCATGGCTTGTTCCGACAACAACGTAGTTATAATCAAAGTATCTGCTGTAATCCTTGATCTGCCGTGCGAGACGCGCATAAGTGTCCGCGTCGCTCTTGATCTCCAGCCCGAAAAGCGCATTTTCCGTTACCATGACGACATCCGCGCGGGATCGTCCCATCATCTTCTCCTCGATGATCCGGATCTTCCCGTACTGTTCCTCCAAAAAATCGAACAGCGGCTCCCGTATATCTTTGTCATGTGTGATCAGTTCCTGCATATCAATTCGCGATCAGAAGTCCCAAATTCAAACAGCCGCCCCCGGCAAAGACAGGCGGCTGTTGTATAGCCTGATGAAGTTACCGGGCCAGCCGAAATCTCCGGCGGGCCCTTTATGCATACATTCTAGCACAGGTGACTGAAATCGCAAACGTCCGAAACCTTCTACTTAGGTTCACCATGGGTTCACCGATCATCAAGGAGCCCAAATGACACTTCCTTACGGATCCGGCTCCTTCGGTGGTCTGATTCTGCAGAGGAAAAGGAGCCAAAACAACACTTCCTTGCGGATCCGGCTCCTTCGGAGGCCTGATTCTGCGGAGGACAAGGAGCCAAAACGACACTTTCTGCGGATCCGGCTCCTTCCGCGCTTCGTTCCGCGGAGGACAAAGAGCCGAAGCGACACTTTCTTGCGGATCCGACTCCTTCGGCGCCCGATGCTGCAGAGGGAAAGGAGCCGAAATAGCACTTTCTAACCTGTTTGGCTCCTGCCGGTCTTCTTCAGCAGTGCAAGTGCAGCATAATGCCGAACATCAAAGGTCTCCGGCGCATGATCTGCAAGCATCATCCTGTGCTCTTTATCCCATCTTTCCAGTTCTTCAGGAGAAAGTGACGCACCGATACCGCGGCTCGCCCTGATCCTTCCGTGCCAGGATTCTCTGGTAAACGGAACACGCAGATCATACTCCTCATGATCCTCCAGTTCGAAGTACTCATAGGCAATATCCGGGATCCAGACCGGATGGCGGTGCTCACCCGCGCCGGACCATGTCGGGCTGTACTTCAGGATCATTTTCTCGCTTTTTCCGGCGATCTCATCCTCTTCGGGCAGCCACGCCATGTACAGGATCAGCAGTCTTCCATCTTCCCGGAGAAGATCCGAAAGGATCGGCATCACTTTCCTGTGGTCAAAATACCAGAAGCACTGGCAGGCCGTGATCACATCGAAGCTTCCTTTGGGAAGATCAAGTTCTTCC
>JAILFA010000020.1 GCA_024687125.1 Lachnospiraceae bacterium | reverse complement strand
GGCTGGCCGTATCGTCTTCCCTGTTGAGGCAGATCTGCTCACGGTAAAGTTTCTGGTCCTCCTGCGCGTATCCCCACACCAGACCGGCGCGGTCCTGCGGCATCCGAACATCCGCTTCCAGAACAAAGGTACTGTCCGCGCCGATCTCGGGATACAGGTACTTAGATCTGCTCTCGGGCACAGCGATCCACGATGCCTCTTGAAACAGGTCTTTCTCTCCCGCCATCTCAAAGGAAGCCTCGGCGTGAGGAAGCTCTGTCCCATCCTGATCCCAGACGCTGAGATCGGCACGGTATCTGTTTCTGGCTTTTAACGCCTCCCCTTCATACGGGATCTCCAGACTGCTGTCTGAGGACACCTTCCCGGAATCCCAGATGAGCTGTCCGTCCGCTTCATCGGACACGACGATCCGATAGGCGCTCTGGCTGAGACCGTATCCGTCTCCTGCCATTTTCCAGGCAAAGGTGAGATGCTCCGGGGTCACGCAGATTGGATCCTTTCGATGATCGACGAGAAAATCGGTGATCTTCGTTTCCTGGCCGCCGGACTGCGGCAGACTATCCTCCTTCTGAGCGGTCCCGCCGCAGGCGGAAAGAAACAGGGCAGCCGTAAAAAGTACTGCTGCCGCCGATCTCAGACCCTTTTTTCGACAGTATGATTCACCGCGCAAGAGATGATTCCCTCCCGAGCATCGCGTTTGCCTCATCGATGTGTCCCTGCCGGATCGCTCTGCGGATCCTCGTGGAGCTGATCACTTCCCCGTCGGCAGTCAGTTTTTCTACAACATCCACGCGGTAGGAATACTTTACCGAGAGCTCTTCCAGCAGGCGCAGATCGCCCTTTCCGCCGTCGCCGTAAGAGATATCGCTTCCGCAGAAGATCCTGCGCGCGTGCATCCCGGTGCTCAGGATATCCGAGACGAAAGATTCCGGCGGCATCGCCGCGGTCTCCCGGGTAAAAGGATAGACCACCAGAACATCGATCCCGGTCTGTTCAAAGCACTTTTTCTGTTCTTCGCCTGTCAGGAGCGGCTCTGCCTCCGGATCGCCGAACAATACGGCGGGAGGAGGGTCAAAGGTGAAGACCGCTGCGAGCAGTCCGTCCTCATGTGCGCCACGCACCAGCCTGTCCAGCAGAAGCTGATGCCCTCTGTGTACTCCGTCAAATTTGCCGATCGCCACGGCGCTGTCCCTGTCCGGAAACGCCGCCAGATCTCTGATGATCTCCACTGTCTGATCTGCCTTTCTGTCGAACTCTTCAGGGAATGTAGAAAAACTTCTCTACATCAAATGTCTGTCTTCTGCTGCTGTATCGGTAGACCCCGAACCAGTCGCCGCTGCAGTAGGCCCGGACTCTTTCCCCTTCCGTATAGCTCTCCTGCGGCTGCCAGGGATCATCCTCGCCCTCCGGGGAGTCGTCGACGATCTCCTCCGGCCGGAAGGAATTGCCGTTTTCCATTTTCTTTCTCAGCTCAGGCGATACACATACCGGCGCGAGATCACGGAACAGATTCTCTACGGGAAGGATATGTTCGGCGAGCGTTCCCTCATCCCTGAGCTGCTCGATCCTCTCCAGTGTCAGGGCGTCTTCGAGACGGAAGCTCCCCACCGACGTACGTGTCAGCTGCGCCATCGCCGCGCCGCATCCCAGGCGCTCGCCGATGTCGTTGCAGAGCGTCCGGATATAAGTTCCCCGGGAACACTTGACCTCCATGGTAAAAACGCCGTGCTCCGCAAGCGTGCTGTCATCGAGCAGAGAGATCGCGTGGATCGTGACACTCCGGGGCTTTCTCTCAACCACCTGACCCTTGCGCGCAAGTTCATACAGATGCTTTCCGCCGACACGCACCGCGGAGTACATGGGCGGGATCTGATCGTAGGTTCCCTTGAAGGCCTGCAGTGCCGTGGTAAGAGACTGTCTGGTCACGCGGCTCACATCCCCGCGTGAGAGGATCTCGCCGGTCATATCCTGCGTATCCGTTGTGACACCGAGCTGTACCGTGGCGATATATTCCTTGTCGTGCTCCGTAAGGAGATCTGTCACCCGTGTCGCGCTCCCGAGACAAACGACAAGGACGCCCACCGCCTGCGGATCGAGCGTCCCTGTATGTCCGATCTTCTTTTGTTTTAATATGCCGCGGAGTCTCGCCACCACGTCACTGGAGGTATATCCCGCTTCCTTGCAGACACAGATGAGTCCGTTCCAAGTATTCGCTGCCATTGATCCTCCCGCTTAAGAATCCCCCCGAAGCTGTTCTTCGATATATCTGGCAAGATTGTTGGCGCAGTCGTGTACCGTTCCGTTCATCGTGCAGCCCGAGGCACGCACATGCCCGCCGCCGCCGAAGATCTCAGCGACCCTGGCCACATCCACCATACCGTTGGAACGGAGTGAAACCTTGAATTCCAGGGAATCCGTCTCTTTGAGGAACACCGCGCAGGCAACGCCCTCGGTCAGCATCAGCTGGTTGACGATGCCCTCCAGGTCCGAAGAGACCGCCTGATACAGATCCATCATCTTGCGCGTGACAACGCCCAGGATGCACCGTCCGTCCATGAACAGAGTGGATTCCATCAGTACACGTCCGAGCAGCTGGTTCTGCACATAGGTCTTGCGGTAAAAAGTGCGGTCGATGAGCTCGTTGAAATCAAAGCCGTAGGAAATCAGTTCCGCCGCGATCCGCATGGTCTTCGGCGAAGTATTGTTGTACCGGAACACGCCGGTGTCACCGACGATCCCGCAGTAGATGGCCTCGGCGATCTTCTGATCGATCGTCTCTTTGTCCAGCAGATCGTAGATGAGCTCGCAGGTGCTGCTGGCATCCGAATCCAGATAGTTCTCGTCGCCGGTCCCGTGATTGCTCACATGATGATCGATGTTCGCGGTGCGCTGTGCCCGGTCAAAGATCGCTTCCGCGTCGCCGAGACGTCCCTTCTCTGTATCCACAGCGATGAAGAGATCATAGCTGTCGATATCCGTCGCGCCGTCTTTAATGACCGCATCACTTCCCACCAGGAACTGAAAGCTCGCGGGAATCTCTTCCAGAAAGACATCGACGCGCAGCTGCGGATACCTGGTGACAAGATACTGCCTGAGCGAGAGCGAAGCGCCGATGCAGTCCGCATCGGGACGTACATGTCCCCCGATGCCCACTGTCCTCGTCTTCTTAAGATCGATCAGATCATCAATCGTGACAAATGCCATTAAATATCACCCGTTATTCTTCTTCGCCGCGGGCCGCCCTTGCTGCACGGTCCTGAGCAGAGACTTCATCGATCTTTTTGCCGATCTCGATCGAATACTCGATGGTATTATCCATGTAGAAAAACAGCTCGGGCGTGTAGCGCAGATTGATCTCTCTGGCGAGCACGGAGCGGATGTAGCCTGCCGCGCTCTTAAGCCCCGCCATCGTCTCTTCCCTGGAATCCTCGTCGCCCATGACGGAGACCCACACCTTGCAGGTCTTGAGGTCCGGCGCGACGATCGTCTCCATCACCGTTGTCATCGGGGAGATCCTGGGATCCTTGGATTCCCGGATCGCTTCCGCGATGACACGCTGTACTTCTCCGTTGATACGGTTGTTCTTAATACTGTTCTTTCGCATCAGGATCTCTCATTCTTTTCACGGGGCACTTCGACCATGGTATAGGCCTCGACGAGGTCGCCCACGTTCATCGAATCAAACCCGTCAAAGACAAGACCGCACTCGTAGCCCTCGCGGACCTCCTTGACATCGTCCTTGAACCGCTTGAGGGAAGCGAGCGACCCTTCGAAGATCTGCTCCTCTCCGCGGCGGATACGTACCTTGCAGCCCTTCTGCACAATACCGTCCAGGATGTAGGAACCTGCGATATTGCCGACTGAGGACGCCTTAAAGATCTGTCTGACCTCCGCGTGTCCGAGGATCTTTTCCTCGTAGATCGGTGCCAGCATACCCTTCATGGCCGCTTCCACATCGTCGATCGCCTGGTAGATGACCGAGTACAGCTTGATCTCCACACCTTCGCGCTCCGCAGTGCTCTTGGCGATGTTGTCGGGGCGCACATCAAAGCCGATGATGATCGCGTTACTGGCCATAGCCAGCGAGACGTCGGATTCGGTGATCGCACCGACACCGGCATGGATGATCTTGACGACAACCTCGTCGTTGGAGAGCTTTTCAAGACTCTGTCTGAGCGCTTCGACACTGCCCTGCACGTCGGCCTTGATGATAAGCTCGAGTTCCTTGAGCTTGCCCTCCTCGATCTTTGTGAAGAGATTATCGAGGGACATCCGGTTCCCCTTGGTCTCGTCGATCAGCTCCTTCTTGTGCTGTCCGAGGTAGGCATCCGCGTACTGCTTGGCCTCCTTGTCACTCTCATGTCCCAGGAAGACCTCGCCGGCGTCCGGAACATCCGAAAGGCCCAGGATCTCGACCGGTTCGGACGGTGTCGCTTCTCTGACGCGTCTGCCCTTATCATCGATCATCGCACGCACTCTGCCGGAGCTGGCACCCGCGGAAATGAAATCGCCCACATGGAGCGTACCCTTCTGTACCAGTACGGTGGCCACCGGTCCGCGGCCCTTATCGAGCTTGGCTTCCAGAACGATACCGCGGGCCACGCGGTCGGGATTCGCCTTGAGCTCCAGGATGTCCGCCGTCAGGATGATGGTCTCGAGCAGGTTCTCCAGTCCCTCGCCGGTCTTGGCGGAAACCGGGACAAATTCCGTCTGCCCGCCCCAGTCGGTGGCGATCAGTCCGTACTCCGTCATCTCCTGCTTCACACGGTCGATATTGGCGTTCGGCTTGTCGATCTTGTTCACCGCCACGATGATCTCGACATTCGCGGCCTTGGCATGATTGATCGCCTCAACCGTCTGCGGCATGACACCGTCATCGGCAGCGACAACGAGCACCGCGATATCCGTGGAATTCGCGCCGCGCATACGCATGGCCGTGAAAGCCTCGTGACCGGGCGTATCCAGGAAGGTGATCTTCTGTCCCTTGACCGATACCGTGTAGGCACCGATCGCCTGAGTGATACCGCCGGCCTCGCGGTCCGTCACGTTGGTCTTGCGGACGGCGTCGAGCAGGGAGGTTTTGCCGTGATCGACGTGACCCATGACGCAGACCACAGGCGGTCTCTTTTTCAGGGATTCGGGGGCATCCTCCTCCTCGCGAAGCAGTTCCTCGATCACATCGACCTGTTCTTCCTTTTCACAGATGATATCGTATTCAATGGCGATATTCTCAGCCTCCTCATAAGAGACCTCCGAGTTCACCGTCATGACCTTGCCGGCCAGGAACAGCTTCTTGATGATCACGGAAGGCTGCATGTGCATCGCCTGCGCAAGATCCTTGATCGTGAGTGTTTCGGGGATCGTGATCACCTTGATCTGCTCCTCCGGCTCCTCGACCCTGACCTCAGGCTTGATGAAACGTCCGGCGCGCTTGGACCGGGAGACATTCTCCTCGTTCTCAAGGCGCATATCCTTGCGCTTGTCCTTGTCCTTGCCCCTCTGGCGCTTGCCGCCGTCCCTGCCGGGGGCCGGTGCTCCCTGACCATAGCCGGGACCTCTACCCGGTCCGCCGGGGCCGCCCATGCCGGGACGTCCGGGACCGCGTCCGCCGGGGCCGCCTGTTCCGGGTCTGCCCGCGCCGGGACCGCCGAATCCGGGTCTGGGTGCGCCGAAGCGGTTTCCGGTCTGTCCCGCGCGTCCGGGCGCTCCCTGCTGATAGCCGGTGCGCGGAGCCTGCGGTCTGGAATCACTTCTTTCACGCTGCTGCGGACGAGGTGCCGCGGGAGCGGGTGCTGCTGCCGGTGCCGCGGGAGCCGCGGTATTTGCCGGAGCGGCAGGTGCTGCCGGTGCCGCAACGGGTGCTTCCGCTGTCTTGGGCGCTGTATCCTCGGGCTGCGGCTTCTTTGCCTCCGAAGCGGGCTTTACCGGCTCGATCTTGGTGACCTCGCGGGTGTAAACCTCCGGCTGGGAAGGTGCCGTATGCGGCTTGATCAGCTGCCGTGTGGGAGCGGTCGGATACGGGCTTCTGGGTCTTCCCGCGCCGCCCATCCGGCCTCTGCCGGCATCCGAATTATAGGCACCCGAACCGGTATTGCGTGAATTGTTCGGATTGCTGACAAAGATGATCTTCTTCTTTTTCTTGACCGGTGCGTCCGCAGCCGCTTCCGCCGGTGCTTTCGGTGCCGGTGCTTTCTCCTCCGCCGGCTTTTCCGCGGCCGCCTTCGGTGCAGGTGCCTTCTCCTCCGCGGGCTTTTCCGCGGGTTTTTCTACAGCCGCCTTCGGGGCAGTCGCTTTTTCCTCCGCCGGTTTTTCCGCGGCGGGCTTTTCCTTTTTCGCGGCAGGCTTTTCCGCCTCTTCCACGGCAGCCTTTACAGCGAGCTTCGCTGCCTTTTCAGCCTTTGCTTTACCGGAAGGAGCGGCGCCGAAGTGACTGCGCGCCAGATCGACCGCATCGTCCTCCACGGAGCTGGACTGGCGCGCGGCCTTGATTCCCTTCTCCTTGAAGAAATGCAGCAGATCGAGTCCGTCGATATGCAGTTCCTCCGCAAGTTCAGATATCTTAAGCTTTCCCATTCGTCTCTCTCCCTTCCGATGCCCTTTCCGTTTTCTTCTGGATCGCTTCCGCGAATCCGGCATCCGTAACGGCTACTCCCGCTCTTTCGGTCATTCCCAGCGCACGTCCCATCTCGTCCATCGTCCCGAACAGCATCACGGGTATGTGGTTCCAGGCGCACTTGTCAAAGCATTTCTTTCTGGTATTCATTGACGCGTCCGTCGCGACCAGCACCAGTTTTGCCTCTCCGGAGGCGATGCAGTCGTACAGGATCTGTCCGCCGCTTTTGACCTTTCCCGCCTTTCTGCAGAGCGAGAGCAGACCGTAGATCTGTCTCTCATTCTGCGAGGCGTCTGCTGAGTGCTTCATAAACCTCCCCGGGTATGGCTGTCCTGAAGGAGCGGTTCAGTTTCTTCCCTCTGACCGCGCCGCTGATGCAGGCAGGATCGTTACAGAGATACGCTCCGCGTCCCGCCGCCTTACCCGTTTCATCGATCCGGTAGTTTCCTTCCGGTGCTCTGACCACGCGGAGAAAGGTGTCCTTATCCCCTTCCCTGCCGCAGGTAACGCAGTGTCTGAGCGGCATTACGCCTCTTCGTCAGCTGCGGGAGCCTCTTCCAGTCCCTCCGCAGGTGCTTCGCCGGCTGCCTCCTCGTACTCATATTCCTCTTCGTACTCGTAGTAGCCCTCGCCGTCATCCATCTCCTCATCGAGGTAGTCTTCATAACGGAAGCCGGGCGTATCCTTAGCCTGCGTCTCGTTCTTGATATCGATCTTGTAGCCCGTCAGCTTGGCCGCGAGCCTCGCGTTCTGTCCCTCTTTGCCGATCGCCAGCGAAAGTTGATAATCCGGGACGACCACCTTGGCCACATGCTCGTCTGGATCCGCGAACACAGCGACGATCTTGGCCGGTGAAAGCGCGTTCTGAATGAAGTTGCCCGGGTTCTCGTCCCAGTTGACGATATCGATCTTTTCGCCGTTGAGCTCATCGACGATCATGCCGACGCGGTTGCCGTTGACACCGACACAGGCGCCGACCGCGTCGACGTTGGCGTTGTTGGAACGGACAGCGATCTTGGTGCGGCTTCCGGGCTCACGGGCAATGCTCATGATCTCCACGACGCCCTCACGGATCTCGGTCACTTCCTGCTCGAACAGACGTCTCACCAGATCCGGATGCGTGCGGGAAACCAGGATGCGAGGCCCCTTGGCATTGTTCTTGACCTCGAGGATGAGGACCTTGATCCTCTCCTGCGGGTGCAGGCGCTCGCCGCGGACCTGCTCATTCTCCGCCAGAACCGCGTCCGCGCGTCCCAGGTTGATGCTGATGTTCCTGCCGTAGGTGCGGTGCACGACACCGGTCACCACGTCATGCTCTCTGGAGGAGTACTCGTTAAAGATCGCGCCGCGCTCTTCCTCACGGATCTTCTGCAGAATGACGTTTTTGGCGTTCTGTGAAGCGATTCGGCCGAACTCCTTGGAGTTGTAGTCCTTGCGCAGCGTGCCGCCGACCTCGGCGTTCGGATCGGTCTCCCTTGCCTTCTCAAGCGTGATCTGCAGTCCGGGCTCTTCGATGTCATCCTCCGTCGCCACGATCTCCTGCTCGGAATACACGTTGATATCGCCGGTCTCCCGGTCGATATTCACATGTACATTGTCCAGACGCTCAAAATTGTTCCTGCACGCCGCGAGCAGAGATGTCTCGATCGCTTCAAAAAGACTCTCCCTGCTGATGTGCCGCTCCTTTTCGAGCATCTCTACTGCCTGCATCAACTCACCGTTCATGGCTCCTCCTTTGTTATGCCATATGAAAAAGAAACAGTTTTCTACAGATTCAGTTTCAGCCGCATGACCGCGATATCCCTGCGGTTCACCTGAATGACCGCATCCCTGTCCTTGCTGTAGATATCACGTATCGTGACCGTATCCTTGTCGAAGGCTTCCAGAATCCCCTCAAAGGTCTTTCGTCCGTCCAGTTCCTGAAAGGTCTTGCCCACAACCTCTTCGCCGATGGAATACGCAAGATGCCGGTCCTTTTTGAGCTGTCTGCCCAGCCCCGGGCTTGACACCTCGAGCGTATACGCATCCGGGATGAAATCATCCGCATCCAGCGCATCGGACAGAGCCCTGCTCACCCGTTCGCAGTCGTCGATGGTGACGCCGCCGGGCTTTTTGTCGATATAGGCCCTGAGATACTGCTGCCCGGCCTCCCGGATATACTCGACATCATAGATCACCACCCCCGCCTCTTCAGCGATGGGCTTCAGGATCTCCTCCGTCTTCTCGGCGATATTCACCTTTTTCGCTTTTCCTTCGGCCAAAAAAAGTTCCTCCGACAATGATAAAAGTGGGCTCGCAAGCCCACTTTCAACGTTACCGCTATATGCTAACACGAATCTTCCGCGAAGTCAAGCGGGCAAATCCGAGGTTTTGTGCTGCATGCGCCCAAGCGCGTCTGCATTCCTGTGGGGCCGTGGGCTAATTTCGGAGGTTTCTTCTGTTTACACCCAAACTCTTTCTCATTCTCAGAAAAAAGGCAGATGAAACGGAGCCAACACGCCACGCTTGGCCAATTCCGGCTCCTTACGCAATCGAGATATCACATGAAAAGGAGTCAGGCCGGAGCATTTTGCCGGATCTGGCTCCTTTTCCTGAAGATAAGTCAGTTGAGAAGGAGCCAACATGCCACGCTTAGCCGCTTCCGGCTCCTTGCGCAATCGAAAACTCACATGAAAAGGAGTCAAGGATGTTCCTTTTGCCAAATCCGACTCCTTTTTCCGCGTATCCGCGGAAGCAGCCGTCTAATCGCCTTCCACATGCTTCACGGAAGACAGCACGGCCTTGGTCTCCGCGGCGTCAAACTTAAAGCCCGCGGAAGAGACGCGGATCATGACGCCGTCGATGGTCGCATACGCTTCAATTCCGTATCCGCCGTAGCCGTCACTGTACTGGAAGCCCACCCATTCGACATCGCCGAAGGTTCCTTTTTTGTCCTCCTGCTCGTTGGTGTAAGTGTTCTTATTATAATCGTATTGCTGTTTGATGTTCTCTTCACCGTCGGCGCTGAAATCAAAATAGGAAAACATGGATTTCTTTACAGAGAAATAGCGGGTATCATTCTCATCAAAGAAGTCGCCCTGCTCGAACTCCCAGCCGGCAGGAACCTCTACGGAAAACTCTCCGCAGACCCTGGTCTCTGCGTCCATCCGGGGCGCCTCGGGCTCTGTATCCTCAAGCTCGGCGTCCTCGACGTCCTCTTCCTCTGCGTCTTCCTCGTCTTCCTCTTCCTCAGATTCCTCCTCCTCGGCATCCTCCTCCGG
>JAILFA010000116.1 GCA_024687125.1 Lachnospiraceae bacterium | reverse complement strand
CCCTCAGCTCCATGCAGGATTTCTTGGGCATGACGACGAAATACTTGTCCTTCTCGAATTTCTTGGCAATGCCTCCCGAGGATGCGATGTATTTATTCACTTTTCGGTCGATCAGTGCGATCAGGAGCGATCTTCTGACTTCCTCCACGCTCTCGAGCGCCTCATCGTAGTTGTCCAGGTAGATGAGCCCGGCAGCCAGGCTCTGGTCATCGATCTCACGCAGGGCGAGCTTTAAGGCCGTCTCATCAAAGAGATAGATCGCGTACAGGTTTCCGTCATAGCTGGTGCTCTCGATGATGTCGCTGTTCCTTGCCATCTCAGAGAGATCGATCCGGCGGATCCTTAAGGAGAAGCTGCGCTCCTCAAACTCGACCGTCATCTCCACCTCATCCTGATCAAGGGGCATCCGGTCCGCCGTCACCATCGGGAACAGCGTGGTGATCGATTTGCGGAAGCCGTGCTCCTCATGCACCGTGCGTTCAAAGGCCCGGTTGGTCCAGATAACCCGTGCCGTATCGTCCAGCAGCGCGCTCGGCAGATCCAGCTCCCGCAGGAGCGTCTTCTGGATCTGTCCGTATTCCGTCGCGAAGCTGATGAGCTCGTTCATCAGGATCGTGCGTGAATTCAGGTACAGGATGAGCATGATCACCAGGTAGACCACGGCGAATGCCGTCAGGAAGAGTCCCGCCTCCTGATTGATCGTATAGATCAGTACGTTGACACCGACTAACAGAAGTCCCAGCCACAGAGCCGCCAGGAACAGTGTCCTGAGCTTCCCTTTCAGTTTTATCCGTCTTCGCTTTGCCATCGCACCGTCTCCACCGGTATCCTCAGAAAACATAGACGGTTAATCATAACACATTCTATGGTATTCTGCAACAAAATGATCCCGGCAGCAAAAACTGCCGGGATCTTTCATGATCATGCCCTTCGGTCGACTGTGAACAGTAACTCAGTCTTCCACGTATGCCATCAGTGCGATGTGACGTGCCCGTTTGATCGCGACCGTCAGCTCTCTCTGGTGTCTTGCGCAGTTGCCGGTGATCCGGCGGGGAAGGATCTTTCCGCTCTCGGATACGAACTTCTTGAGCTTCGCGGTATCCTTGTAATCGATGCCCGCTTCCTTGCCGCAGAAAGCGCAGACCTTCTTTCGTCTGTGCATGCCGCCTCTTCTTCTCATCGGGGCATCGCCTCTGTCACTCTTTGTAAAAGCCATGATATTACCTCCTAAGGATCAGTCTGAAAACAATCAATGATTATCAGTTGAACGGAAGCTCCTCATCGATCCCGCCGTCATCCGGGATGTTCATGAAGCCGTCCCCTGCCTCTGCAGGCGCTGTGGAAGATCCGCCGAAGGAAGCACCGCCTCCGAACGAAGAGTTGCCGCCGCCCGCTGCGTTCTTGGACTCGGCGAACTCCTGCTCCTCCACGACGACGTCCGTTGTATAGATCTTGGCACCCTCCTTGTTGGTGTAGCTTCCTGTCTGGATCCGACCGGTGATCGCGATCTTGGTTCCCTTGTGGAGATACTTCTCCGCAAACTCAGCCGCTTTTCCGAAGGCCACGCAGCCGATGAAATCAGCCGTCTGGGCATCGGGGTTGTCACGCCTGACAAATCTCCTGTCAACGGCGAGCGTATAGCGCGCCACCGCACTGGCATTCTCCCCCTGGGAATAACGGATATCGGGATCGCGGGTCAGCCGACCCATCAAAATCACTTTGTTCATCTTGCTATCATCCTTTCTGTTTATGCCGCCTCATTGCGAACACACAGATACCGGATGACATTGTCGGCGATACGCATACGCTTCTCGATCTCGGCGGGAGCGGTCGGTTCGGCATCGAACCGGATGAAATAATAGAAGCCCTCGTTCATCTTGTCGATCTCATAGGCGAGTCGCTTCTTTCCCCAGTCGTCCACCTCCGTGATCTGTCCGCCGAATCGTTCGATGAGCGCTTTGACCTTGTCAACGACAGCGTTTCTCGCCTCGTCATCGATCTTGGCGTTCACAACGACAGCCAGCTCGTACTTGTTCATGTTCTCTGTTACCTCCTTTTGGTCTTTGGCCCCCGCAGGGGGAGCAAGGATTGGAATGTCTCACGGATTCAAGATTAT
This sequence comes from Lachnospiraceae bacterium, assembly GCA_024687125.1. Lineage (GTDB taxonomy): Bacteria > Bacillota > Clostridia > Lachnospirales > Lachnospiraceae > Butyrivibrio. The sequence goes on along the minus strand of JAILFA010000116.1, from coordinate 4 downwards.
AGCA
>JAILFA010000086.1 GCA_024687125.1 Lachnospiraceae bacterium | reverse complement strand
CCGTAATAGCCGTTGTCCAGAAGCAGGCTGGACGCTCCCATGTAGAACATAAAGGTGAAAAAGCCGGAGACCGCGGGTTCTCCCTCGCCGCCGTAGCCCTGTACACTGACGCGCCGATACTGTGCGGTGAGCACTCCGGCCGCCGCCCTTGCGAATTCCTCTTCCGAATACACAAGCGTGTGACCGTGATCCAGATAGGGATATCCGGTCGTCAGGTCCATCATGATAAAGATCCTGTCCGCGTCACGCAGACGGGAGATGATCTCATTGTAGACAATGCGGCGGTTCGCCTCAAAATTCTCAAGCGGTGCCGCCTTCTGAAATGTCTCCATGGTCGTCAGGATAAAGATCAGCTCCTGCATGGAGAGAAAACGCAGGGTGTCCGAATTCATCTGCGGCTGGAAGACCATCGGACCGATCTCGTCCTTACGTTCTTTGCTCACCGGATCCGTGAGGATGGCCGGAATACTCTCATTGCCCTGTCCGTCGCGCACTCTGACAGGCGATATCGGTTTGATCTGCGGCCAAGTGAGCTTTTCATGCTCCTTCATCTGGCGGTTTACGATCTCCTCGCGCTCCTGGTCGGCGCGCCGCTCATTCGCCAGCTTCTCCGCTTCCTTCTTTTTATCTTTGCCCAACAGGCCGAACAATCCCATATGACTCCCTCTGCACAGACCGAACCGCGGACCCTCCGCCGCCGTCTGTTCTTAACATAACTCATGATATTTTATCGTATAAGCGTTTATTTGGCAATACTCTTATGCTAAAATACCATTGATTCTATATCAGCAGCCTGTACCTGCACCCGTATGACGCACGGCGCAGCTGCTCACCCAATGGAGACCCGCCTATGAACCGTCAGGAAACCGACGAGCTCCTCCGCGAGTATATCGATTATCTTCTGGAGAATTCCGATGCCGAACACCCGATGTGGAACATCGAAAAGATCCGCCAGGGGATGACAAATTTCTGGAACTATATCGACGGCTGCATGATCACCGCCGTCCTTTCCCTTCACGCGCGCACCGGCGAAGACCGGTATCTGGATTTCGCCGACCGTTTCGTCGGCTACTTTGTCCAGGAGGACGGCTCCATCAAGACTTATGATGTCTCCGAATACAACCTGGACAACATCAACCCCGCCAAGAATCTCTTTTATCTCTACGAAAAGACCGGCAAGGAAAAATACCGCAGGGCGATGGATCTGGTCCGTTCGCAGCTTGACACCATGCCGCGCACCAAAGAGGGAAACTTCTGGCACAAGCAGATCTACCCCAACCAGGTCTGGCTGGACGGTCTCTATATGGCACAGCCCTTCTATATGGCCTATGAGACCCGCTTCAACAACATGCAGGGCTGCCTTGACAGCTTCCGGCAGTTTCAGAATGTAGAAAAGTACATGCGCGATCCTGAGACAGGCCTGTATTATCACGGATATGACGAAAGCCGCGAGATGTACTGGGCTGATCCCGAGACCGGCTGCAGCCCGAATTTCTGGCTCCGCTCCATGGGATGGTTTACTCTGGGCCTGGTGGATACGGCCGCCGCGATGGACGAATCCATGTACTACGAACGCAGCTACCTCACGGGCATGCTGTGCAACCTGGCGGAATCTCTGCTGCCCTTCCAGGATAAGAGCGGGATGTTCTATCAGATCGTCAACCGCGCGGACGATCCGCGCAACTATCTGGAGACCTCGGGGACGGCACTGATCGCCGCGGCACTTCTGCGCGGCGTGCGTCTGGGATTCCTGCCCGGACGTTTTCGCGAGATCGCGGAAAAGGCCTTTTACGGCATCACCGAAAAATATCTGTCGAAAAACGAGGACGGTTCTCCGCGCCTCGGCGGCATCTGCCTGGTCGCGGGACTCGGCGGCAGGCAGCACCGCGACGGTTCTCTGGATTATTACTTCAGCGAGCCGGTCGTGGAAAACGACGCCAAGGGTGTCGGCCCACTGATCCTTGCCTATACCGAGCTGTGACCTGATCCGCGGCTATTGTCCGCACACCTCACGCACCAGCTCATCTGCCGCCGCCGAAAGATCGGCGGCTTCTTTTTCGGTGAGCACCTTCACCCAGGGATTGCGCGCGCCGAGATCGACCTGTCTGCCCTCCGGATCCACTGTGCCGTATTCCGCGAAGAACGCCTCTTCCTCCGGCTCCTGTACGCCGCGCCATCCGGAAAAGCGCACCGGCGCGATCGCAGCATCCGTCGTGCAGTTTAGAAACACCGCTCGTCCCTCCGGCCTCCAGGGACGCCCCAGAAAGACCGTTCCGGGTGCGGTTCCCTGCTCCGCAGTGATCGTGCAGTTTCTGAAAACAAGCCCCAGTCCGTTCTTCTTTCCGCAGGGAGCAGTCAGGAAGCCGTTGATCTCCTCCTCCCGGTTGCGGCAGATGATGCGGCAGTCGTCAAACACGGCGTCGCCCCCGCCGAAGATGAAGTCTACATCCCCGATAATGGTGCAGCGGCGAAAGACCTGTCTCGTAAGAAGGCGCGGCTCGTACTCCCGGGGACCCATGAACCCGCGGGGTTCTCTCTCCTCGTCCGGAAGCGGCGAAAGGAACAGTGTATCCTGATACGCGTCAAAAACGCAGTCCTCGGCCAGCACGTGCGCACTGTCCAGATAAGCGGCCACCGCCTGTCCGACCTGCCTGCCGTCACCCGCGTCGTTTTTGATCGTCAGGTTTCTCAGTACGAGCTTTTTCCCTCCGAAGAACGCGGTATAGCTGCGGAACGTGCCGCGCTTGAAGCCGTCCGGCTGCATTTCGAACGCCCCCTCATGCCAGACGAGCTCTGTTCCGCCGTCTTCCACGCCCTCCAGAGTGAGGTCCGACACTTCGCTGAACACCTTGCCCTCATAGACACGGCCCTCCAGTCTGACCGTCTGCGGACGGGACGTGTCCAGCCCGTCCAGGATCTCCTGCAGTTCTCCTCTCGTCTCAGCCATTTTAATCCCTCCTGTATTTATTCAGATGATCAGCCGGCACCGAAACAGATCAGATAGAACGGCGCCTTGTCGGCGTCAGTCGCCTGTGTTATCCGGACCGTCATATGATGACGCCCCGGTTTCCCGTGATGCAGGACCGGCTGCAGGTACAGACAGTCGCCCCAGTCCTCCGTAAAGTTCCCGTCCAGGATGACCGGATGCTCCGTGTCCCCGTCCAGAATGAGCTCCGCGACCGGGGACGGACGGTTTACGGTCTTACGGTATATGACATCGATGTTCGCCCCCGCCGCCTCAATCTCCATGCGGTCGCCGACATGCGCCGCGGTCCAGCCGTTCCGGAAAAAGTCCCAGTATCCGTTTTTCTGCACGGGATCCGCGCGGAAACCGAACAGCGCCGGCTCTCCGTTTCGGATATCCACCCGGTACATGTGTTCATAAGCATTATCGGTCAGCGGGTCCGGCAGGATCTCCGTCTCCGACACCTGTGAATCTCCGATCGCGAACATCGCCCTGTCGATGATCCCCAGCAGGATCTCCGCGAGCAGTTCGTGTCCCCGGTCATTCGGGTGCAGGCCGTCCGGCGAGAGCTCCCCGCACGTAAACTCACCGCTCCTGATGCGCGGCAGGATCTCGTCGCGCGCGCTCGCGTGCGGAATACCGTAATGATCGGCGATCCGGTTGTGCTTATCCTGTGTCGACTCGCCTGTCTCATAAAAGGCATTGTTCAGCACGATCACGCCCGGTCGCTGCGCCGCACTCAGGATCCGCCTGATGACTCCTTCAAAGGTCTCATCATAGGGAACAGCGGGCTGCTCCATGGATTCCCGCATATCATCCGCCACGCCTGCGCTGTCTCCCGAAGCGGAGATCTCTCCACACATAGGCAGGACCGCCGCGGCGTCGTTGACGGAAAAATCGACCACGACAAGATCCGGGCGGTGTGCCAGCAGATCCTCACGCATCCGGATCGCGCCGTAGAGGGAACCTGTCCCTCCGACACCGGCGTTGACAAGATCAAAATGCGCCCGCGGAAAACGCTTCTGCAGCCCCTTTACCATCCTGTCCGCGTAGCCGAATTCCGGCTTTGACGCAAGGCAGCCCTGCGTGATGGATCCGCCGAGGAACCCGACCGTCAGGGCCTCCCCCGCCGACGCGCGCCGCAGAAAGGTAAACAGTCTCGCTCTGCCGATCTCATGATTTCCGGACATCTCTTTCTCTCCCCTGAATATTGCCCTACTCCAGGATCCTGCGGATCTCCGCCGCGAGCGCTTCCGCCGCCTCCCGGTGCGCCAGTCTGTTCGGATGATACCGCACACCCAGGTGCTCCTGATCACAGTTCCTGAATTCGAAATAACTCACACGCCCGTCATTTTCGGAGGCCCTGTACTGTTCGATCGCTTCCCCGATCCAGCCGGCCATGTCATTGCCGAGCATACCGTACGCCCAGAGCACATAACTGCCGGGATTCAGCTCACGGAGCGTCTTCAGGAAGCGCACCGCGGTCTCGATAAATAACGGGCGATATTCTTCTTTGGTCCAGCGGTCATTGTTATTGATCGCGCCGCTGTCATTGGTCCCGAGATTGATAACGATCACATCCGGGCGGAAAGAGGAGAAATCCCAGTCACGCTGCGCGCCGGCAGCTTCGTTTTCCGCACCCTTTTCCAGACCGCAGACCGGCCGGTAATACGGCGGGAGTGCGCATTCCGTATTGGCATCCCATGAGGCATACAGTCCCCAGCCGCTGGAGGATAGGATGTTCACGCGCGCGTTGAGGAGCTGTGCCGTGAGATATCCATAGCTGTTCACCGCGGAAAAAACGGCCGGAACCCAGTCCTCCTGTCTCTCCAGCCCTGCGCCCTCACCGCTCGTGATACTGTCGCCGATGATCTCCAACAGCATCTCCGGCGCCGGGATCTCCTCGAACACCGCGTCCTCGTCCACCTCAACCGCGCGGATCCTGAGTACGGACATCGAATCCTGCGCCATCGCCTGTGTATCCCTGAGAACACGCACTGTTCGCGGCTTCGCTTCCAGCCCCTGCAGCACCGGGATCCGGGAGATGCCGCGCGGCAGCTGGATCCGCTGGGACAGTTCGCCGTCGATCAGGATATCCGTCCAGAGCTCCAGTCCTCCGTAAACAGATTCGACCTCAACGAACAGACTGCCGGTCTTTACCCGCACCTCCATCCCGCTCGCGGTCCAAAAAACGGACAACGAGGAACCCTCCTCCGCTGTCCGTCCGTGCCGTACCAGTTCAGGAATCTCAGTAGCTGCGATCCTCTTCATTTCTCATCCTCCTCGGGGTTTAACCTGCGTATGAATTCCATAAACATCCTGCCGTTGTGATACGGACATTTCCATTCATCCACGATGTTCTTCGTATGATCCGGGAAGCCGCCCGCACGGATCTCGCTGAACCACTCCCCCTCCGGCCGCGGATCGATCAGTTCGTTGCTGATGAACGCCCAGACCTTGCCGACAGCCTTGGCATAGCGGAGCACCGCCTTCATGTCATTGTTCTCCATCGCGGTCTGCACGCCGTTGAGGAAACCGTTCACGGCCTCAGCCTGCACCCACCAGACCCGGACATCTTTGTCTACGCCCTTCTCTGCCTCGATGGGGAGCGAGCCGAAATTGCCGTCCTCGAGATAGGCCTGCCGGTAGACCGCTGCCGTGAGGTTTTCCGTCACGACGCGCAGCTCCTTTTCCCGCGGATAATCGCCGAGCAGGCTGAGTGCCCTGTCGATGATCCACGCGCATTCAATGTCATGTCCGTAGGAATACAGATCAAGAAGCGGTCTGTAGTCAAGATCAAAGTAAACGCCGAGACGCGTCTTGGACCGCAGATAGATCCGGTCCAGAAAGATATCCAGGATCGCGAACAGACGCTTTTTGACGCGCGTCGCCCCGTCTGCCCGGTAGAGCTCCATGTAGGCCTCCAGCAGATGCAGCGCGGTATTCATGGTGCGTGACGCCTGTACGCCTTTGACGGAAAAGACATCGTTGGGGATTGCGTTCAGTTCCCGGTCAAACGCCTCCAGATACCCCTCTGTGTCCCGCATCTTACTTTCTATAAGATCAAAAAGCTCATAGGCGAGCCGCAGCGCCTCCATGGATGCCTCTGTCTCCTGGCTGTCCCGAATGGACAGCGCGTCGTTGAGATCCTCCGCCTCCGCGTAGGCTGCCAGAGCACAGATCCCAAACGCCTGACAGAAGCAGTACTTGTCTGTCCGAAGCGGCGTTCCGTCCGCCTTTACCGACCAGTATAACCCGCCGTTTTCGTGATCCCAGAAAACTTCTTTCAGATATCGGAACGCGTGGCGCGCGTCTTCGAGCGCACTCTCCTCATGAAGGCTCCGATAGGCCGACGAAAAGAACCAGAGGATCCGGCTGTTGAGAATACAGCCCCTGTCCGCATCCTTGTGCACCTCAAGATCATCGGTCACCAAACTGTAGAAACCGCCGCGTTCCTCGTCCTTAAGTCTCGACCAGAAGGGCAGCATCCTGTCCCTGAGGTTGACCACGCCCTCCCGGTATAATCCGTTCAGATCCGCCACGTTTTGTCCCCCGATCTACCAGTTCACGCCCAGCGCATGCAGGTCGTCCTCCACCTGCTGCCTGTTTTCCCATACGATTCCGTACCAGCCGAGTTCCCTGGCCGCGTCAATGTTCGCCGGTGTATCATCCACAAACACCGTCTCCTCCGGAACAAGATCATACCTCTTCATCAGCAGCTCATAGATCTCGTGATCCGGCTTGATCACATGATCACGGAAGGAAAGGATCCCGCCGTCCACCTCATCCAGAAAATCATTCGCCCCCGGGCATCCGTCCAAAGCCCGCTGGGAATAATTCGAAAGCAGGAGGACCTGATAACCTGCCGCCTTGAGTGCGCGGATCCAGGGGATCGTCTCCTCGCGGCGGGTGAGCAGACCGTCGATATCGGCAAAGGTTCTGCGGATATCGTCTGCGATCTCCGGAGCGTCCTCGCAGAACTTGTCCATGATCTCATCATCGCTCATATTGCCCCGGTCGTACTCCTTCCACCAGGGACTGTGCACGGTCGCTTCGATCATGCGCTCCGTCATCTCCTCATCGTTGCCCTTGCCGGAAATGAACTCGCGGAAGTCAAAGCCCACGAGCACACCGCCGATATCGAGTACCACGGTACGGATCCGCGGCACTTCCTCCTCCGTGGGATCGTCTCCCGCGGCCTGCGAACTGTTATCCGCCGGTTTGCCGGGCGCTCTGCCGATGGCCCAGGCAAAAAGAAACAGAAGGATCGGCAAAAATACCGCCGCCGCAAGAAGGCGAAGCGCAAGCTCCGTACTGCCTTCCCCGCCGATCAGAAGCGTGATCATCGATGAAGCCGCCAGCACTAAAAGACTCAGCGCCGCGATGAAAGCGGCGACGCGGCGGGCTATGATCCACTTGCTGTTTCCGGTCTGCACCCTGTCTTACCTTTTCCTGTAGATGATATCTTCTCTGGCCGGACCGTTGGACACCATCGTGACCGGATAGCCGATCTGTTCCTCAATGAAGTTCACATAGTCCTGCGCCTCCTGCGGGAGATCCTCGAATTTTCGGATCCCGCGGATGTCGCATTTCCATCCCTTAAAGACCTTGAGTACCGGCTTGCAGCGGGCAAGGTCTTTGGTCAGCGGGAACTCCGTGATCTGTTTCCCGTCGAGTTCATAGGCATAGCACACCGGGATCTCATCGAGATAGCCCAGCGCATCCAGAACAGAGATTGCCACATCCGTGCAGCCCTGCAGGCGGCAGCCGTACTTTGAAGCGACACAGTCATACCAGCCGACGCGCCGGGGTCTCCCGGTCGTGGCGCCGTACTCGCCGCCGTCACCGCCGTGATTGCGCAGCAGCTCCGCCTCCTCATCGAAGATCTCCGAAACGAACTCGCCCGCACCCACAGCCGAAGAATAGGCCTTGGAAACGACAACGATCTGTTTGATCTCGTAGGGCGGGATGCCGGCACCGATCGCGCCGTAGGCCGCAAGCGGCGAAGACGATGTCACCATCGGATAGATGCCGTGATCGGGATCCTTCATCGTACCGAGCTGGCCCTCGAGCAGGATCGTTCTGCCGTCGCGGATCGCCTGATCCAGATAGAGGGAAACATTGCCGAGCCAGGGCTTTACACGCTCACGCACGGACTTGATCCAGGTGAGGATCCCTTCCTGATCCAGAGGCTCCGCATGGTAAAGGTTCACCAGCAGCGCATCCTTGATCGCAGCGATCCTTGCGATCTTTTCACGGATGACGTCGTCATCCTGATAGAATTCATTGATCTGCCAGCCGATCTTGGCGAATTTATCCGAGTAGAAAGGAGCGATGCCGGACTTGGTCGAACCGAAAGATTTCCCGGCGAGTCTCGCCTCCTCGAGCGTGTCAAACTGCACATGATAAGGCATCATGACCTGCACGCGGTCGGACACCATGATCTGCGGCGCGGGTACCCCCTTGCCGGTGATGTCGTCCAGCTCCTTCATGAACTTTTCGATATCGAAGGCCACACCGTTGCCGATGATGTTCATGATCTTCTGATGAAAGACCCCCGACGGCATCGTGTGAAGCGCAAATTTCCCGTAGTTGTTGACGATCGTGTGTCCGGCGTTGGCACCGCCCTGAAAACGGATAACGATGTCGGCGTCCTCCGCCAGCATATCCGTGAATTTTCCCTTGCCTTCATCGCCCCAGTTTGCTCCGACGACTGCTTTGACCATGATATCCGTCCTCCTGAATCACACCTTTCATTTCATCTGCCGAAAAACCGACAGCATTCCTATTATACTGTGTTGCGGATTTGTGCGCAAGTGCACATCATTCTTAACCGCTCGGGAAATGTTTGCCTGCAGGCTGCCGAACATGGTAATATTCAAATATAACGAGAACCATTGCTCAGTAAATTCGTCTGTCTGCCCTGCCTAAAGGAGAAACCATGAGAATAAAAAAGATCGGAGTATGGACCTGCCTGCTTTCCCTGTGCCTGACTCTGGGACATGGGACGGTGATACACGCAGCACAGGCGGACGAACCTGTCAAGGTCGAACGCCCTGCCAGATCACTCACGGAGCTTACACTTACCGGACTGGATGAACCTGTACCGGGAGTCCCCTTTGACACCAGCGCCACGATCGTAACGGCGGAAGGGATCACCTGGGATATCCCTGTCATATGGGTGGATGAACACGGCAACCGCGTCACAGTCCCCGTGAAAGGGAAGAAATATTTCCCTGCATTTATCTTCTACATCCCTGCAGGCTATCAAGTCGCAGATGTCAATGCTTCCGGAGCGTTTACGATCCGGCTTCCCGATTTTGTCACAGAGCTGGTCGGTCCGGAGGGGCTTATCTTTGCTGCGGATCCGGCCACCGGCATCACCTACATCTTCCCTGTTAACGGTGTACCGGCTGATCTCGGCGCACTTCTTCCTCTGCCTTCCCCGGCACCGGAGGCTGATGCGGAGCAGGAAGAACAGTCGGAAGTCCCCGAACCGGAGCGGGCTGAACAGACGCCGGCTTCCGAAGGCGAGGATACACCTGCACCCGCCCCCGTACCGTTTGTTTCCGCCAAGGTACGGATGTACTGCGCCGACAGTGCGATCAACACGCTGGGCAACGCATTTCTGGAGGAGTTCATTGATCTGCTGAAGAATACGCTGGTACCGCAGGTGGCAAATCTGTTACGGGAGAAATTCCCGCAGTCCTTCGGCTCAGCTGAACCCGGAGAGGGGCTCAGCAGCAATATCGGGCTTTATATCTATTATGTAGACGGGGAGATCATGGGCAATCCGGCACCTGCCAGTGCTCTGGCATTTAACTTTGCAGACTGTGACGAGCGTCAGCTGCGCAATATTCTGGGACTGGACGCCTCCAGCTTTACGGAATATGACGCGGCAACGGGCCGATGGGTGATACCCGATTATCAAATAGCTAATCTGGATAACACGATCGTTCATGAACTTCTGCATGCCTTTATGTTTGACTATACCCGGTACGGGATGTTCGACACCAGCAACGAAAGGCAGAGTTACCCGCTGTGGTTCAAGGAAGGACTCGCATCTGCTGCTGAAAATAATTATATGTACAGGCTCGAAGCATTTCTTCAGTTTTCCGGAGATGCGTTATTTGAGGATTTTCATAACCTGGGGATCGAAGGGGTTAATCCCGACTATTCCACACAGAATGTCCTGAACGGATACCTGAATCCGTATATGACGACCGACGGAGCATATATATATACCCCCGGCGATGCGGATCCGGAATTCTTTATTCTGGATATGACGCAGGATGGAAACCCATCGTATGTAACCGGATATCTGGCTGTCGCCTATCTCGGATATATGGACGCACTGTACAGAGGTCAGACACCGATCGGCGCAGACAACATCGTCAATGTCGATGTGATCCGCGGCGGTATGGATGATGTCCTGAAGAGGCTGCACGGAACAGACAGCGTGGGGGCGCAGTCACTGGATGCGATCATTCAGGAGATCTCCGGACAGCGTTATCAGGGCACGGATGATTTCACAGCGAAATTTATCAAGGGGACGGCCGATGCGCAGGGCGGATATTCCGGGGACACCAATGACAGCGGCACCGGTTCTCTGACATTTGTCTCCACTTTTCTGACCTGGCTCGATTCACAGAGTAATATCAGGGAACTGGAGATCGCAAACGGTTCACTTCTTTTTCAGCAGCAGGATTATTCGAGCCCGCTTGACTGGAACTGCACCGAGAGCAGCGAGGTCTATCAGATCCCGAATCAGGCTGGTATGATCGTATCCTCTGTCGATCTGACCAGAGCGAATCAGACAGGCGGAAAAAGCTCCGTCGGTAATGGGACACAGGACTATGCGGGATCATGTCGCGATAAAGAAGAGGCTGCGTCGGAGCCGGAGCTGCTCGCAGCGAAAACAGGGAACGGACAGGCGGCTGAAGAAGCTGCGGTTTCGACCGCCGACGCCGATGCGAGTGAGAATATGACAGACGAAGCAGCCGTCGAGCAGGCCGCGGAGGCAGAGCCGGAAGAAGCACCGGCAGCTGCAACGGAGGCGGCACCAGAGTCCGTGACGGAATCGGAGGAAACACCGTCAAAAGAACCCGCTCTTGAAGTGGAGCCGGAGGAGTCACCGGCAGATGAACCGACACCTGCGGCAGAGCCGGAGGTGGCATTGCCGGAAGAGACGGCACCTGAAGTGGAGCCGGAGGTGGCATTGCCGGAAGAGACGGCACCTGAAGTGGAGCCGGAGCTCACAGCCGAATCGGAGGCAGAATCCGGAGAGTCGGAAGAATCCGAAGCACAGGCTTCCTGAAAAGAATACTATTCCTAATCTGTTCGAAGAGAAAAACAAACCCCGCATGATGTGAATTCATGCGGGGTTTATTAATTCTATTTTCTGATCCTTATCATCTTCTCCGTACGACCTGCTTCTTCCTGCTGATGTAGAGCAGATCCGCCGCCAGAGCATCAAAGGCGATCAGCATGATGATCAGGTGGAGCCACAGATCACCGGCATCTCCTGTCGCGGAACCGCGCGCACCGCCGGCGTTTGAGCCCTTGCCACTGCCACTGGCGGAACCTGTTCCTGTGCCAGTGTTTGTATTTGCTTTATTGGCAGTGGTGGCAGTACTTGCGCTGCTGTTGCTCGCCGCCACCGTCGCCAGCGACTTGCCGGAGGTTGTTGCTGTCGCGAGATAATATCTGTCGGAATCAGACTTGCTCTCACTATCACCCTCACGGATCAGGTAGGCCTGTCCGGCAATGAGCCCCTCAAGATCCGAAGTGCTGCCCTTGCCGGGCTTGACGGAACCGATCAGTTCCCACGTTGTTCCGGAGTCATTGGGATACTCGATCGTCTTGGCATCCTCCGCAGCAAGCGCCTTGAGCGTGAACAGACCGTCCAAATACTCCAGCGCGTCAAAGAACAGATCGCCCAGACCGGCTATCTTGATAAACTTGCTCTTGTCGTCCGAGAAACTCTTAGTCTCGCCCTTCATCTTGGCATCCGACCTCTTGTCATTCGTCTCCTTGTCGCTGCCACTGTAAAGACGATAAATATAATAGTTCTTGTCCGAAGAGGCTGTCAGCTTGATCGAACCCTGCTTGAGGAATGCCTGGATCTTGCCGTCCTTAGCTCTCCAGGTGCCGGAATCATTGGCCTTGGTCACCTTGTCGCTCGTGAGCTGCCCGTTCGAAATTACAATCTTGAAGATAGACTTCGTATCAGCTTCAACAGCCGTCGCCTTCTTGGCATCTGAATCGCTCACAGTTCCGGAATACTTCAGATAGTAGGTACCATCCGGCAGGTTCTTGATCTCGACATCGCCGCTGCTGTCCGTCGCAAGAGTTCCGAGCGTCTTGTTGTCGGGACCCTTGTACTCTGTTGACGCATCGGAATTTGTATATACCTTGAAGGCAAAGCCGCTCGGCGCCGTTTTAATCTCAGCGGATCTGTCCACATGATCCTCAAATTTCTCGCCCCGCTCGTAAGTGCATACCTCCATCCTGATCTTGACGGAGGAAGTCACGATCGTCTCGGTCATGGTGATTGCCAGCCCGCTGGCCGTTGCCTGCCCGCTGATGGACGTAGAACCGTCGGGTGGGTCAAGCCTAACAGTCGTCGCACTGGTAAGAGTCAACTTGAATATCACCCTTGTATACCCCGTTGCAGAAGCCGTCCTTTCTGTCACCGTATAGGTCTGCCCCACGAGGAAGCCCGTAGGAATCGCGGTGGGAGTACCGTCAGTTCCGGTCGTAAAGGTCAGTGTCTGCGATGTCGCGTTTCCTGCGAAGACACCGGTAACATCAACCGTAGCCCCGCTCACCGCCTCTGTTTCTGTTGTGGAACTCGCTTTGATCCTCTTCAGAGTAAAGGTCGGGCGAGCCTCTACGCCCGGTACGATGTTCACCGCGATCGTCATGGTCCCAGGTGTCGCGGTATATGTGCTGCCACTTGACAGCGTGCCCGAAGCCATATCCGGTTTAAAAACGATCGGACCGTGACTCGCCTCATCTCTTCCTACCACCGTGGTGGCAGCCGTATCCTCGATGTAATAAGGCGTGTTCCACTGCAGATTCGTTGACTCCGAGACTGTATATGTTCCACTGCTGTTTAATGTCAATGTTTCAACCGGTGTGGTGCCGGTCTCCGTAAATACACCATAAGCGACCCCTGATCCTCCCGTTCGACTGATAGTCAAAGTGGGCTTGATCCGAGTATACTTGAGTTTTTTGGTAGTACCCGTAGTATCCCAGACAGCGGTTGACGGATAGGTGATCACTCCTGCACCAGATACATCTATCTGCTGCGCTGTAGAAATATCCTCATATCCAGTGGGTGCCTTGTTGGCATCCTGCTTGAGATAATATGTTCCCGCAGGAATGGTTGCCGTGACATGACCGGTACTGTTCGTGACAGTAACAGTAATCCCGGAATCCGATGTACAGCCGGAATTCGTATACAGTTTAAACGCCGCTCCGCCTGTGGTGATTGCCGATCCGCTCGTAGCGTCCGTCAACTGGAAGTCCATGCTGCCCGTCGTGATCGCGCGTCTGATCGTCACAACACCATTGGAATAAGCAAAATCAGCCGCTGTTCCCCCCGTCTGTGTTACAGTACCTGTCGTAACATCCACCGAAAGGGTATAGTTTTCCGTGCTTGCACCATCCGCCGATGGAACAGTAAGCGTGTATGTTTTGCCAGCAATCAATTCTCCGTTGAAAACCGCCCCCGCCACAGAGGAAGTAGTCGTCCAGTCGGCCTGTGTTCCGGCTTCATTAAATGTAATCGCCGGATCCGTTGTTGTACTTCTTTTCTGATAAAAGGCTCCAGCCGCTCCTGCAAGTCTCATGCTCTGTCCGGCAATCGGTGCCGCCGAGCCGTTAACCAACTTGATTGCATATGCCGGATTGTCATTCAAAACAATTTCTTTCGTGCCGGCGCTTGCGGTGATTTTCCAATAATCATTCTCTCTGACAACAGCAGTCGAACTATCTCTTTCATAAGCATAATCCGCCTTGCCGTCATAACGGGCATCGGTATAGGTTAATGATGTTGTTTCCTTGATATAATAATCTGTCCCGCTTGTAAGCCCGGTGATTGTGGCGATTCCTGTAGCAGGATCAGTTGAAGCAGTTGCAGTTGTAATTTTTGTATATTGTGTTCCCGACTTGGTATAAACATCAAAACTAGCTACTATCGATGTGCTTCCGGTACCGGTAAGAGGTGTTTCCATCACCTGAACAGTCCCACCGGAAACATAAGGAACCGCTGTATTCCGTGTTATCCGGATCGATGCGTTGGAAGAAGCCGCTGCAGTTGCCGTAACAGTATGTGCAGTCGCAGATGTGTCATCTGTCCATGTCATATTTCCGGCAACCGTTGCACCAACCTGAATATCAGAAACACTGAATACTCCGGAAAGAGGGGGATTTATTGTTTCGCCATCTGACAACGCTCTTCTTACAACTGTAATTGTGCTCCCACCGTTGGCGATGCTGTATGTGACCAACGGATCCGTATTCACTGTATTATCGCTAGCAATAATAGGCTCATTAGTTACTGCAGTCCCGGTATATGTCCAAGTTTCCGGAAGCGTGATTGTAATCGTTCTAGCTGTCGCCAAAGAGGTTCCGGTGCCATAGCCTGAAAGGACAACGCTGAAATCCATCTTCAGCAGATCATTCGCCGCCACACCGGAAATAGTATTTCCGGACAGAACTGATGTTGTATAGGAACCGCTGACCTTTTTTGTTGTTCCGGTAAGTGAAACTGCTGTAGTCGCATTGTTAGATCTATTTGCCCCAAGTCTGACCGGTTGCTGACTGATAACAGCTTCTGCCGGATTCGTTACCGTAAACGTTCCTTCATCAAATGTCCATCCGTCGCCATTACTTGCCGTTATCACGCCGTCAGCCACACTGAAAGAGATCGTGCCGGTGAAAGCAGTATAACCATCTGCAACAGGACTGGCATTCTGGGTCAGCTGATAATATCCATCAGCCACTGCCTGTGTCGCCCCGGCGGTAGATGTTACTGGAATTGTTGCATAGTCAGCAAACTCACCGTCTGCGGTGTCACTTCTCTTCAGCAGAAATCCTGCAGATCCCAGTGCCGCAGGCGTTTCCGCGTTATCCTGAACAGCCACAGTGATCGTTGTCGTAGTTGCCGGTGTTGTTGCTGGTGTTGTTGTCGATGTCGTTTCCTGTGTCGTTGCAGGCGATGTCGAATTCGGATCATTTCCGGATGAAGGATCCGTTGGCGGTTCAAGATCTGTTGGCGGCTCCACATAATCCGTCTTTGGAAGCAGGATTGTGGCCTCACTTCCGCTTACAATAGTCCAGGTAACCGCTGATAAGGTTGTATCCTCGGCAGTCTGCTTTGCTTCAAGTTCACCCACATAATCGAGCCCATTAATACTAACGGTGCAATCCCCTTCCGTCCAGCCTGAATCAAAAGAAACTGTAGCACTCGTACCACTAACACTAACATTACCCAATAATCCAGAAGTTATCGTGGCTTCTGATGTAACAAAGTCTGTAGGCAAACTGAATTCAAAAGATTCTCCTGCTGGTATCGTTTCACCTTCTGCCAAAGAGAACGTGATACTCACAGAAAGGTCAGTCAAATTGCCCGGGGCAATAGTACCCAGGCTCCACACATTTCCTTCACCAACACGCGCGGTTACTGCGCCCTCTCCCGCCGCCCTGGAACTCATGATCAGCCCGTTGTCTTCACCCACTGCAGTCAGAAGGCCTTCGTATAGTCCGGCAACGCCGTTCGCCTCTGTGGCGTCCGAACTGGAACTGCCGCCGAATCGGCGCGCGGCCAGGAATGACACCTCGACGAACTGTGTCACGATGAAGACAGATAATACGACCGCAATCAATTTGCTCCAATTGATGTTTTTCATGATTCCCCCTAATCTCCTCTATGCCTGACCGTATTCCTCGATATTCCGGAAAACTCACGCAAACACGCGCATAATTATACGCGCAATCGAATACATTATAACATCTGTTTTTTATTTTGCACGCATTTTTCGCAGAATCGCAAATATTTTTTACCGTTTTTACGCATATCGCAAGATTTTGTATTTCTGATCGCATCCCCCACAAATCCTTGAGATATATGCGTTCTCACAATTTCAGCATTCATTGACTCAAACGGAAGAAATGTGATTTGCGGTCATGCGTTTTCAGCTACGGAACTGACTCAAATTGAAGAAACCCGATTTGCGGTCATGCCAGCAAGCCTAACGGACTGACTCATTTTGCAAAAACTCTATTTGCGGTCATGCCAGCAGGCCTGACGGACTGACTCATTTTACAAAAACTCCATTTGCGGTCATGCCAGCAAGCCTGACGGACTGACTCATTTTGCAAAAACTCCATTTGCGGTCATGCCAGCAGGCCTGACAGACTGACTCATTTCGCCAAAACTCCATTTGCGGTCATGCATTTCCGGCCGCGGAGGCCGCACGAGAACCGCGCGAAAAGCACACACGAGAAAGCGCACGAGAACCGTGTGCGAACTGATCAGACAAATCTCTTTCTCCCCACGATGATCAGACGCCCGTCGCGTTTGGAATAATCGCAGGTGGAAAGCGTGATGAGATGGTCACCGTACATGGCGGTATAGGGGATATCATAGAGCGACTGCTCTTTGATGCCGCGGATATATGCCTCGAACTCAACCTCGTTGTCGATGCTGATGAAATCGTAATACCGGAAATCCTGTTCATCGCTCTCATCGACAGAAGAGAGAAACACCGAGATGATATCGTAGGTGTTCTCCTGATACAGGGAATTGAACTTGATCGTCGGGTGATCGCGGTAATAGCTGTAGTCCTTGTAGTTCTTCAGCGCACCGAACATGAAGCCCGACTTCATATTGTGGCCGTGGATCAGCACATTGTCGTCCGTGCCGTCCATGAGACACCGCTTATCCAGGACCAGCAGGCCATTGACGTCATACTCCCCGTCGAAATTGTGGGAGAGATAGAAATCATTGTCATCGTCGCGGTGCATGACCGGGTAGTCCACCGCCGTCCCCGCGATCGTAAGCCAGCCCGCGAAATCCGGATTCTGCAGGACCAGCTGCTTGTACTGCGGCAGGATCTCCTTGCCGTCCCAGGAGAGGACCTGCACGCCGCTGGCCTTCAGGATTTCCTCCTGCGCCTCGCTGAATTCGATCTCCATCATCTCATTGACCGGTGCCGAAACCTGCGCCTTGAGCTTATCGACGTTTTTGCGGGAGATAAAGTCTCCATAAAGCTCATGTCCCAGCAGGAAGAACAGCGCGGCAAGCCCAAGGCCCAGAGAGACAAGCGCCCACTTCTGCCAGGAGGGGCGGCCCGAAAAACCGTATTCTTTGCGCAGCTGCTTCTGCCGCTCCTTTGCCTCTTTTTTACTGTTCCCGTAAAAACGATCCTTATCGCCCGTGACCGGCTGCGAGCCGTCGTTGATGAGATCCATCTGGGCTTTGACAAAGTCCTTGCCGAGCTCTGTCTCAAACCTCAGATTTCTCGCCTTGATCTGCCTGAGATAGGAGAGCGCCATTTCCTTCGGAGTTCCCGTGGGGCGTTTCAGGAGCTTGATCTTCTGCACATCACGCTTGGCCGCCTGAAACTGCTGCGCTGTATGAAAGGTGTATTTTCCGACCTGATAGTTCATCTGTCCTCTGTCCGCGGCGCGGTCTATCTGCTCCGCACCAGCGCGTATTCTGTCTCATATTCCTCGCGCACGAGGATGCTCACATAACAGTATCCGTTTTCCTCGGATACGGAAACCGGCAGTGTCGCGAGGCCTCCGGGGCTGTCCGGATACTGCCTGTTATACACGGCATAGGCGGTGATATTCTCCGTAAAAGCCGCCTCCTCCAGTGCATCCGGCACGGAAAACGTGACCGTCACCGGATCGAAAACGGAAAGCGTCTGCCAGTTGCCGGGGTTGTCACGAACAAGCACGGAAAAGGTGCATGCCCCGTCCGTGCCGATTCCCGCACTCTCCATGGCGCTCAGTATCTTTTCTCCGGGATTGTCATTGATGACAATGAACAGATCGCGGGAGAGCTGCTCCTGCACGGCGCTGGGACGGCCTACACGAGAAAGACCCGCGATCCGGTAATCCTCGACAGTGATCTCGTAATCCGGCAGAAGGGACTCGATCGTTTCGCTTCCCTCTCCCGTCCAGCTGGCCACATAGCCATACTGGGGGCTGCCCTCCGGCACGGCGGCAGTATCCTCAAAGCCCTCCGGTGCGGGCTGCAGTCCGATGGACGCGAGCATGCGCTCGATCAGAAAATATCCCACGGCAAGGATCACCGCAAGGACCACAAGACCGATCAGGATGCTGCGGATCCGTCTGGCTTTCAGTTCCCGGTAGAGGTAATCCTCGTCCATCTCTCCAGATGCCAGGTCGTGTCGAAGTAGACCTGCTCCTCACCTTCTTCGGCCAGCCGCCATGCGGGGTCGGCACTCAAGTCCGGGAAAAAGGCATCCGCCTCATAGCGGCGTTCGATCTTCGTGATGATCGCTTCCGTGCATTTCGGCAGAAGCAGCCGGTAAACGCTCTCCCCGCCGATGACCCAGACATCGTCCTGCGCGTAGGGTCTGAGCGCCTCATCCAGTTCCTGCTCATTATGCACGACGACGGCATTTTCACCCTTTACGGCAAATTCGGGATTTCTCGTCAGGATCACGTTAACGCGGTCCGTCAGAGGTTCTCCCTTCGGAAATGTCTGCAGAGTCTTGCGGCCGAGGATCACGACGCCCCCGCCCGTCTTTTCCCGAAACTGCTTCTGATCCGCCGGGATCCGGATCAGGAGCCTTCCGTCCCGTCCGATGCCCCAGGCTTCATCCACTGCTACGATCGCTCTCATCTGATCACCAGTCCTTCCGTTTTTGCGTCCTCAATGTTATCCAGCTGCGGCTTTTCCACATTCTCACCTTTGATCGTGACATCGCGGATCACAAGGCTTTTCACGTTGCGCGCGATCACACTCCTGCCGCTCACCGGATCGAAATTGTCCATCATCACCGGCCGTTCCTCTCTGCGGGATTCCAACGGCGTGAACTCAGCGTCCACACGCTCGATCACAAGCTCCCCGATCGGTGCTTCGGGAAGGCCGACCGCGCAGAGCAGGCTCGCGTGTACGCCGCGGCAGGTGATATCTCTCGCGGTAACACTGCCGATCCGGGGCGTCAGATCATCAACCTCGCGCGGGGCGGGATCCTGCACGAAATCCGTGTGCCCGTCCGGATCACAGAAATAGAACATGTTCAGCGTGAACGGCATCATCACGTCGTTCATCGAGATCTTTTCAAAACAGATGTTATTTAATACAGAGGTCTTCCCTCTGCCGCGGCGCGTCTTGATCCTGAGCCCGCGGTCCGTCCCGTCAAACTCGCACTGCGACACATGAACATCCGTCACGCCGCAGGCGATCTCGCTCCCGACCGTGACGCTCCCGTGACCGCGCTCCAGGCGGCAGTTACGCACGATGATGTCCGTCGTCTCACGCAGATGCACCCGGCTCATATAGTATTTGCCGCTCTTGATGGCCATGCAGTCGTCGCCGACCGAGATCAGGGTCCCCAGGATCTCGACATGCTGGCAGCTCTCGGGATCCAGCCCGTCCGTGTTGGGTGAATCCGAAGGGTTCCGGATCGTCAGGTTGTAAAAGCCGAGCCGGTCGCTGTAATAGGGATGGATCGTCCAGGAGGGTGAATCGCAGACGGTCACGCCCTGCATGCGCATATTCTCACAGTAGGCGAAATAGACCGTATTGGGGCGCCACGCTGTGCGCTTTGTCCGGTGATCCACCCACCAGTCGCTGTTTTCCGCGTTGCCGTCGATCGTCCCCCGGCCGATGATATCCACATCGTGCACGCTGATCGCGGTGATGAGCGACGCGAACGTGGTGAGCGGATTGCCCTCCCAGCTGGAGAGGTTGTACTCGTCAACCTCGTTGGTCGCGCGCGTCATGCCCGGCAGTATCGGATAGAGATTCCTGTCCGTCTCCCCCAGAAGTACCGCCTCCTCGTCGAGCCAGAGTGTTATCCCGCTCTTTAAGAAGAGAGGCGTCGTGCGCCAGGTTCCGCGCGGGATATAGACTGTGCCGCCCTCGGGACAGGACAGGATCGCAGCCTGGATCGCGGCCGTATCCGGTTTTTCTCCGTCTCCGGCAGCCCCGAAGGCGCGGACATCCAGAAGTACGGACTCTGCTTTGGTCGTAAAGATCTTTTCCGACTTCTGCCCGTCCGGTGACTGGATCTCAATGCGGTAGCTGTGATCCGGCTCCAGCGCGTCCACGGAAAAGACATTTCTGACAGTGCGCAGGATGCGTGGCTCCACAGGGCAGGCCGCCGAGCGGTGATTCCCCGACTCCGCGCTCTCCCCGGTCTCGGTCAGAACAACCTCCACCGGCTCATCCAGCCGATAGATACTGTCGTTGCACAGTTCGATAGTCACACACCGGTTAAAGACCGCGGCGATCCGAAAATCCATGAGCACCCCCTAGATCACGTAAAACCAGTTTTCCTCCTGCTTCAGGTCACTGTGGCTGACACAGAAGCTGTCTCCCTTTTTGAGCTGCAGCTCCTGGTTGCGGATGGAGACGCGGGTTCCCGCGGCGATCGACGAAGTGATGAACGCGTTGGAGCCGATGACGCTCCCCTTGCCGATCACGGTCATGCCGCCCAGAATGGATGCGCCGGCGTAGATCGTCACATCATCCTCGATCGTGGGATGGCGCTTGATCCCCCTGAGATTCTGTCCGCCGCGCGTGGAGAGCGCGCCGATCGTAACACCCTGATAGACCTTGACATGGTCGCCGATGACGGAGGTCTCACCGACCACAACACCGGTTCCGTGGTCGATCATGAAATACTTGCCGATCGTCGCCCCCGGATGAATGTCGATCCCGGTGATGGAATGTGCGTACTCCGTCATGATGCGCGGGATCAGCGGCACCTTGAGCTGAAACAGCTCATGGGCGAGGCGGTTGATCGAGATCGCCATCAGTCCCGGATAGGAGAGCACGATGTCCTCCTTGCCGGTCGCGGCCGGATCTCCGTCATAGGCCGCCTGCAGATCCGTCTCCAGGTAGGCGCGGATCCCGGGGATCCTGCGGATAAACTCCAGCGTGATCTTTTCCGCCGCATCCCCGATCTCCTCCTCGGAGGTACTGGCATAGGTGGCGTTATACCTCAGAGCGATCGCGATCTGCTTGCGCAGGTGATAGATCACGTCCTCGATCAGGACAGTGATCCGGTGTTCCTCGTTGATGCTCCGGTAAACACGGTCCCGGTAGTATCCGGGATAACAGACCTGAAGAAGCTTTCTGACGATATCTGTCACCTCCTCGCGGTCAGGCTGGGCGTAAAAATCCAGCCGGTCGATCTCCCGGCCGCTCCTGTAATCGGTCAGAAGGCTCTGCACCGCGTCATCATACTCCTGTCTGCGATTCGTTTCCATGGGCACTCCTGCAATAGTCACTACTTGATACTGACATCATATAATAACAAATCTTTTCCTGCTTGTCACTTTTTCTGATTATGATACAATAAGAAAGGTTATGGGTAAAAGTGACGGTCTGTACATTCAAATGCTTGGGGATTACGCCCTCTCTCTGGATGGCGCGCAGGTCTCGCTCGGCAAAAACGCCGGTGCGAAGTTCCTGGGCTTTCTTCAGATGCTCTGGCTCGCCGGTGACAGCGGCCTCTCGCGCGAAGAGGTCCATGAGGCGCTGTTCCAGAATGTAGAATTCGCCAGTCTCACCAACAGCATGAACAATCTGGTCTATCAGTCCAGAAAGCAGCTGGCGCTTGCGAAGCTGCAGAACGCTGTTTCCATTGACCGGCGCAAGGACCGCTACTACTGGAAAGCGCTCGTTCCCACTTCGACCGACCTGCAGGAGTTCCTGGACGCCGCGGACAAGGCCGCGGACGACGAGGATTCCCTCATGGCCGCGCTCTCTCTTTATCCCGGCTATCTTCTGCCCGGCACCAGAGGGATCCAATGGATCGACGAAAAGAGAGAAGAGATCCGCAGGATCTGGTACGGACTGGTCAGCTCCCTCTCCGCCATCTACCGCGATAAACAGGATAGCACGAGCCTCATCCGTCTGCATTCCCAGGCGGCGGAGCTTGATATGCGCGGGACCGGGCGCACCGAAGCCGATCTGATCATGGCCCTCCTCCATGCGGGCGACCGCAAGGAGGCACTCAGGCAGTACAACAAAGCACTGCGGTTCTATCGCGTGCACGAAAAAGGCAATATCCCCGAACCTCTGGAGGAATGTGCCGCCCATCTTTCCGGCGACGACCTGGAGGAAAACCCTCTGGCCCTCAAGAAGCAGCTCCTCGATGTCATGAGCACGGATGTCGCGGAAGCTCCTGAGCGCGCAAACGGCGCATTCTACTGCAATTATCCCAGCTTCATCGACACGATCCGGCTCCTGCGCCGCAACCTTATCCGCGAAAAGAAGCCGGCTACGCTGATGATCGTGGCTCTGCTCGACTACGAGGGCAAGCCGATCCGGATGAAAAAGAAGCAGCTGATGTACTCCGCCATCCTGGAGGAGGCGGTCCGCAGCGTCCTGCGCATCGGCGACAGCTTCACACAGAACGGTCCGGTGGAATTCCTGGTGCTCCTGCCCGGCGCCGATGAGGAAAACGCCGCCATGATCTTTGACCGCATCCAGCGCAGACTCAAAGAAAAAGCGGGCACCAACGCCTCTCTCAGCTATCGGATGCTCGCTCTGTCTACTTTCGAGGGACCGCTTCCCTTTAACTGAGGATTCTCTTTATCTCACTCAGATAGGCCGCAACAACAAAGCGCCTGTCGAATTCCTTTTCCATCTTTGCGCGTCCGCGCCTGCCCATCTCCTCACGCTCTTTGACGGAAAGCGCCATGAACTTTTCCATGGCTTCCAGCAGGCTGTCCATGCTGCGGGGACGGATCAGAAACCCTGTCTCGCCGTCCGCCGCGATCTCCCGGCAGCCCGGGATATCCGAGGCAATGACTGGCCGCGCGCAGGCGCCGGCTTCCATCAGGACATTGCTCATACCCTCATGCCAGGTGGGGAGCACCACGACATCCGCCTCGCGGTAGAGCGGGATCGTATCCTTCTGGAACGGCAGCCGCTTTAAGATGCCGCGCAGTACCGCGTCCTCGACGAGCTGCCTGCCGTCCTCTTCGTCATAGCCCGCCGCCGCAAAGGAGACCCTGCCGCCGTATTTATCGTGCATCGCCCCGGCAGCACTGATCAGCTCGACGATCCCCTTTTCCCGCATCAGGCGCCCCAGATAGAGGAAGCGGGTGACATCATCGGCATGTCCCGGATAAGATAACGCCTGATATTTTTCTAAATCCACACCAGAGCCGTTGACGAGACGCGCCTTGTCCGCCGTCAGGATCCTCTTTTCCAGGAAGAGCCCGCGGTTGACATCATTCTGGAAGAACACCGCCTCCGCCCCCTTCAGGCCGCGCCGATAGAGCGTTGTCACGACAGCACCGAGGAACCCTCCTTTTTCAAAGGCCGTCCCCAGTCCGGTGACAGTCGCGATATACGGGATCCGCATCCTGCGGCAGGCCATCCCACCGTATACATTGGGCTTGATCGTATAGGTCAGCACCACATCGGGCGAAAGCTCCTGCAGCAGATTTTTATAGGCCCGCAGGAGCCTGAGGTCCTCCAGGGGATTGACGCTCCTTCGGTTGAGCGGGATCCTGCGCACGGCCGCTCCGAGTTCCCCGATCTGACCGGCATAGACATCATCCGGGAAAACAGCCGTGACCTCCATTCCCTCCTGCTTCAGGGTCTCGAGAAGATTCCGCCGGAAAAGCCAGAGACCGGAGGAATCGTTGGCGAGAATGAGCACGCGCGGAATAAAAGTTTCCGGCGGAGAACCGGCAAACGCGGCCATCGTCCCGCCGCCGGCCGCGTCGATCCCCTCGCGCTTCAGGACCACACGCACTGTCTGCGCGATGATCTTAAGATCCAGGAGAAAGGAGAGATGATCGACGTAGTAGACATCCTTATCGAACTTTTCCTCCCATGTGATGCTGTTCCTGCCGTATGCCTGCGCATAGCCGGTGATCCCCGGCCGCTCAAGATGACGGCGGCTCTGCCTTGCATTGTAAAGCGGGAGGTAGGAAACCAGGAGAGGGCGCGGTCCGATCAGCGCCATATCGCCCTTAAGGACGTTAAAGAGCTCCGGAAGCTCGTCCAGCGAAGTGCTGCGGAGCTTTTTTCCGAAGGAAGTCAGGCGCACATCGTCGGGCAGAAGGTTCCCCTCCCGATCCCGCGCGTCTGTCATGGATCGGAACTTGTACATTTTGAAGATCCGGCCGTTTCTGCCGGGTCTGTCCTGGGTAAAAAAGACGGGAGAGCCGAGTTTTACGCGGACCAGAAGCATCAGAATGAGCAGCACAGGGGACAGCAGCAGGAGCATGACCCCTGCGATCAGAAAGTCCAGTATCCGCTTGATGCCTCTCCTATAGATGGGTGTCTCCTCCCCGGAACCTGTTCCTGAGCGCGTCGGGCCTGTGCACCCAGACAGCATCCATTCCGAGCCGCAGAGGTGCGGCGAAGTCCTTGGCCGGATTGTCCCCGACATAGACCATCTCTCCGTGGGGGAGAGACAGGCGCATGGCCATCAGCAAAAAAGCGATCTCGCCGGGCTTGCGGAAACGCGCGACATTGCCGCTTTTGCCCGCGAGCTCATCCGTGACGATGATCTCATCAAAGTACTCCTCCAGTCCGAGTGCGCGGATCTTTGCGCGCTGCCCGTCCGGCCGGCCGTCCGTGATGAGGCCCAGAGAGCACTCGCCCGCCCGGCGCCTCTCCTGTAATGCGGCAAGAAGCTGCGCAGCCTCCGGAAACAGCGTGATCTTCGGTTCCTGTGTGCGGTAGATCCGCAGCGCTCTGTCGATGATCTCCCTGTCGGAACAGCCGCGGCGCGCGAAAACATGATCGATGGTCCTGGCCCTGCCAAGACCGGCGGACCGGACCTCCTCCTCAAACGTCTCCCGCAGCTCCTGAAAAAGAGCATCGCTGTCACAGTCAAGGAGCCCCGCGTCAGCGACGGCGCGGAAGCCGCTCATCACATAGTCGTATTCGGCGTACAGGGTATCATCGAGATCAAATACGATCCCGCGGTATCTGTCCGACAGGTCTGACACATCCTTAAGAGACGCGGCCTCCGCAGGCTCCTTACCCACACGGATGCTCTGGTCGAAACGGACATAGATGCCCTCCTCGTCCATCGGACGCTGCGGGAGAGGCTCCCTCCCCATGAGATCACACAGGAGCATCGCCGCGGTATCGGCTCCGGCCCGCATGGAAAGAGGAGCCCCGCCGCCGTAGCGCGGATTGATCTCGATATAATAATCCTCGATCTGATCCGCGGCCTCGCCGTTTCTCCGCCGGATCAGCTGGATCGTAAGGGGACCCGCGGCACCGCTCCCCTCGAGCATCCGGGTGCAGTCCCTGATGATCCTGTCGTCCATGACGACGCGCGTCTTCATGACCTCGCCGCTTCGTACCGCGTAACGTCTGCGCGGTATGACCGACAGCGGGCGGCCGTCAAAACCAAGGAGCACGTCCACCGTATATTCGTCACCCTCGATAAAGGGCTGGATGATCGGTTTGGGAACAAGGACCGCGGCGTCCCTGAGTTCCTCCATCGTCTCGCATCGGTGCGTATTGATGGAGGAAGAGCCGTCCAGCGGCTTGATGAAGCAGGGAAACCCGCCGTGATAATCTTCGGGAGACTCACATACCTCCGGGGCAAAGAACCAGCGTCCAGTAAAGAACTCTGCCGTCTTTCTCTTATCGCGGCAGATACCGATAAAGGATGGATCACTGATCAGAACCCGCGTCCCGATCGCTTCAAAACGTTCCCTGTTCTCCGACAGGAGCAGAAGATCCGTGTCGATGGTCGGAAGAAGAACATCTATGTGATCCTCCGCACACATGGCCAGGAGTGCGTCGATATAACCGGGATCCGTGATCCTCGGGGGGATCCGGGTCTCATCACAGTAAAAAAGCGCCGGAGCGGTCGCGGAGAGATCAGCGCCGTAGATCCTTAAGGAACACCCCGTCCGCCACGCGGCATCCCGAAATGCCTGCATCAGTTCGACGCGGCGTCCGACACTGGTAAAAAGAATCCGAATCTCCTTATCCGCCATGCCCCTACCCCTCGTCGATCATCGCGGCTGCATGCTGAAGCGCTTCCGTATGCCCCTCGAAACCATCGTGCTCGCCGTCCTCGGGATGATAGGTCGTCACGATCTTCTTGACGATCTCACGGATATAAGGACTCTCGCGCTTGGACTGCTGATTCAGCTCCTCAAGCTGTTTGAAGAAGCGGAGCTCATCGATCTTGATCGGCTTTCCGATATGGATCAGGCGGTTGGCGGTCTCCTGCATCCCTTCCTCATCCATGAGCATTTCCTCATAGAGCTTTTCACCGGGCCGGAGTCCCGTAAACTCGATGCGGATGTCCTCACCGACGCGGTACCCCGAAAGTTTGATCAGGTTCTCCGCCAGATCCAGAATGCGCACCGGTTCACCCATATCCAGAACAAAGATCTCGCCGCCGCGCGCATAGGCTCCCGCCTGCAGCACGAGGGAGACCGCTTCCGGGATCGTCATGAAATACCGGATGACATCGGGATCCGTCACGGTAACGGGGCCGCCCGCGGCGATCTGCTTTTTGAACAGCGGGATCACGCTGCCGTTGGAGCCCAGAACATTGCCGAAGCGGACCGCAACAAACTCGGTCTCATAGTGCCTGTTAAAGGTCTGGACGATCATCTCGCAGATCCGCTTGCTGGCGCCCATGATGTTGGTAGGATTGACCGCCTTGTCGGTGGAGATCAGGACAAATTTGCCGACGCCGTGCTGTGCCGCGGCAAGAGCGGTTTTCCAGGTGCCGAACACATTATTCTTGATCGCCTCGTTGGGAGAATCCTCCATGAGGGGCACATGCTTGTGCGCCGCGGCATGATAGACGATATCCGGGCTGTAGGTCTCAAAGACATAGTTGATGCGTGCCGTGTTGCGGACAGAACCGATCAGGACCACCAGATCCAGCTCCGGATATTTGACCGAAAGCTCCTGCTGGATCTCATAGGCATTGTTTTCATAGATGTCAAAGATGATGAGCTTGTCGGGATCATGGGCCGCGATCTGCCGGCAGAGCTCGCTTCCGATGGAACCGCCGCCGCCGGTGACGAGCACCCGCTTGCCGCGGACATATCCGATGATCGAATTGATGTCGACCGTAACGGGATCGCGCCCCAGCAGATCTTCGATCTCAACATCACGCAGTTTGGATACGCTCACTTCCCCGTTGACCAGCTGATACATGCCGGGAAGGGAACGCAGTTTGCAGTTCGTCTCCTTGCAGATCGACAGAATCCTCGAAACCATGGGTCTGGGCGCGGAAGGAAGTGCCAGGATGATCTCGTCGATATGGTACAGATCCGCCGCCTCAATGATCTTGTCTCTGCCGCCGACCACACGGACGCCCTGGATATATCTGCCCCATTTGGTCGGATCGTCGTCGATGATGCATCGCACCACCATTGTGGAGTAGTTGCCCACCTGAATATCCTTGATGATGATATTGCCGGCTTCTCCGGCACCGATCACCATCACGGCGGTGGAATTGGTGCTGTTTCTGCTCCTGTGGCGCTTGCTCCGCACAAACCTGTAGGAGAAGCGGCTGATAAAGGTCAGCGTGATCAGCAGGAAGGTATACAGGAAATAGTAACTCTGCGGAACACTCACGAGGTCGATCCGGAAGAACTGCAGGGCAATGCCGTAGATCACGCCGTCGATAACGCTGGCGATCACAACATTCTGCAGCTCGTTTTCCCCCGCGAATGCCCACAGGGAATTATAGAGTCTGAACAGGTAAAACAGAACCAGCGTGATAACGACCATCGCGGGCAGCAGGGTCTGGATCGGCTTCATGTAGACATCCGGCACCCTGCTGGGATGGAATTCAAAACGCATGAGAATGGCGATATAACTGGAAAAGATCACGGCAAAGACGTCATAGATCACAAGCATCAGCTGCCTGAGACGTTTGGTCCAGTTAAATGATCCTTCCTTTTTCTTTTTCCGTTGTCTGTTCATTTCCTTACTCATTCTCGGATCGGTCTCCCACCGCCTTGAAGCAGAGCGGGATCCAGGAAAGGACCAACCCCAGTGTCATCATGTTGCTCAGTTGAAAATTCCACTCCGTAAGACCGGCTGCCGCGAACGCAAGCGTGATGGCCAGCGGCACAAGTCGATAGCCGCGTCCTTCATCATCCCCGGAGCCGCCGTACACCATGGCAGTGACAGCCGCCGCCCCGATCAGCAGCACAAACAGGATACCGACCGGGATCCCGTTGTCATATGCGATCTGTAAATAGACATTGTGCGCATGAACAGCGATCTCCCCGTTGGGAAGCTCCACGCCCATTTCCTCATGACCGGTCATGTTCAGCTGCGGCAGATAGGAACGCCAGAGCGTCATGCGGCCGTTGGACATCTCCTCAACGGTGTACTCCTTTTCTTCCTCTTCATCATCCACGCCCGGAATATAGTAGTCGTAAAGCTCCTCGGCCGTAAGATGATGTCCGTGAACCTCGTATTCGACTTCCTCCCCGCTGTCCGGGACACTCTCCGCAGACTGCCCGGAAGACTCCTGCGCGTCGGTCTGACTGCTCTCCACCGAAGCCTCATACTCTGCTCTGGCCTTAAGAAGATCTTCGGTAAAGACGCGATCCGCCATCTCCTCTTCGGAGAGCCCCATCGGCGGATATGTCTCATTGCCCTCGCTGTCGTAGTTAAAGCGATCCTCCGGATACGGATAATCCCCCGGCGGCAGTCCCGCCACCTTGTCCAGAAATACCGAAAAAAAGCGTTCCACACTGATCAGCTTGGTACTATCCATAGCTATCGCCCCACGCAGTTCGGTCACCGCATCCTCTATCTCCATATACTCGGGGCGAGCGAAGAACGGCGGCAAAAGCCTCTGCAGAGTAAATGTCGGCATAAACAGGATCACCAGCGCGCAGATGCAGGCTATCAGGCCGCGGACAGCATTCCCGAACCGATGCCCCCTGACGCCTGCGAATATCAGCATCAGCAGCACCATAAGAACCATTGCCAGAATACCGGTTCTGGATGCCGTAAAAAGCACATAGGAACTCACCATGCCGAAAAGCACACCCTGCGGCAGGATCCTGCGCACCGTGCCGCGGAAACCCGTTCCCCGGGGAATCCTGCAAAGCTCCGCAAACAAAAGCGCAAAGCTTGCGGCACCGATCAGTGTCAGATATTCAGCGGTTACGGTCACGGTATGAAAGATAAAGGAAAACCGCGCGCTCACAAAGCCGGCATAATATCGATGCAGATAGCAGTATAGGAGATTTCCTCCGAAATTCAGGATCAGTCCCCAGGTAAGAAGCTTGAGCCATCTGTCTCTGCGTCTTGAAAAGCGCCAGCAGATCAGCGCTGCAGCGAACAGCACCGCGAGCGTGATGACCCATTGTCTTCCATTACCGAAGATCACCAGCAGAATAAAGAACAGAACCGCCAGGATCCCGAAGATATTGAGGCGAAGTCTCTTCTTCCCCTCTCCGCCTTCCTCCTTTTTCCCGCCGATGAGGAAGAGGATAAAAAAGACGGCAAGCCAGATGATCTCCCTGCGCTCCGCGGCATAGTGTACGGCATCGTAGAGACCGTTCATATACTCGCAGGTACTCTGCACACCCATTGCCAGAGCGATCACCTGTACAATTTCAATAACATTTGTTATTATATCTCGCTCGCGATCCTCTTCCCGTGCCCCGGTCAGATTCATGATCAGGGCCGAACCGACGATCCCCGCAATGATGAGACCGGCACCGTAAAAGATGTTATCCGCAAGCCGCCAGTCGAATTTCTGCATAAGCAGCATGACAAACAGGCAGAGGATGAACACCAGCCAGACCGGGATCAGTACGATCCGGATCATTGTGCCGACCGTGATCACACTGTCGGCCTCCCTGCCGCGCCGATCCGCGATCACTTTGACAAGCCGCTCCGCAACGATCGCCGCGACCGCGATCCCCAGGATCAGAAGGATTGAGGTCAGTCTCCCGAGCGGCTGCTCGTATTCCAGGGTCATGTTCAGATGCCAGTCTCCGAACTGCTCGTCGTGCATGTAAAACGACGTGTAGTAAGGAGAAGCGCCGCCTCCCGCAGGGATGTTCTCAAGGCCCATGGTCATCTCGGCGTGCGTACCGAGGAAGAAAAGTCTGTACTGTCTCCCGACTTCCAGCGGAATCCCGACCGGGATACGCACCATTCCGGGGATCGTCTCACCCTCCACATCCACGTAGCGGTTGTAAAGCTCCACATTTTGATCGTCAAAGACAGTAAGACGCAGATACCTTCCCGAGATCTGTTCCTCCAGACGGATATTCACTGCTGCCAGCCGGTCGTACTGCGCGATGAACTCCTGGATCAGATCACTCCGGTCATTGACCGGGTCGGAAACCTCCATGCGCACGCCTCCGCCGGTCTCCGTGATCGTCCTCTGCCAGAGTCTGAGCGGAAAGATCGAGAGGATGAACAGCAGTGAGATCACGAGCAGCGTAAAGCGGATCGCGTCGCTTTTCCAGATTGCTCTACGCATCGGTACTCTCCGCCCCCGTATCTCCCGCGAAATCGCGGATCACATACTGCGGATTGCGATTCTGCGAGATATAGAGCCTCCCCAGATATTCACCGATCATGCCGAGCATGAGCATCAGCATCCCGCCGATGAACATCACGGCGCTCATAAGTGCCGAGAATCCGACCGGCACATCGGGGATGACAAATTTCTTGATCACGGTATAGATCCCGTAGGCAAAGCCGAGGATCGCGAACAGACTGCCCGCCAGGGTCGCCGCCCGAAGGGGCTTGATGGAAAAAGCGGTAAACCCGTTCATCCACAGGCCGATCAGCTTGGGAAGCGTGTACCCGCTCTGTCCGACCTCACGGCGTCTGTGATTGACCTCCACATTGACGATCCGGTTCGTCGAACGCAGGACCAGCCCGATCAGATAGGGATACGGTCCCTCATACCGAAGCACTTCATCGATCACAAAACGGCGTGCGGCAAAATAGCTCGATACCGTGAGTTCCTTAGGCTTGCCGAGCATGGCACCTGCCATCTTTTCATTCAGGAAGGATCCGAAATTGCGGAAGAGGGAATGCTTCTTTGACGCATAGCGCGCATACGCGACATCTGCACCGGCATTCACGGCTTCGATCAGCTTGCCCGCCTCATCGGCAGGGGTCTGTCCGTCATCGTCGAGACAGATCACAATGTCGCCCTTTGTCCTTGCAAGCCCCGCCATCAACGCCGCATGCTGACCGAAATTCCTGGCCAGATCATAGCTTCTGATATGCGCGTCGCTTTCGGCCAGCTGCCTGATCGTCTCCCAGGTATCATCCCCGGAGCCGTCATTGACAAGGATCACCTCATAGGCATCCCCGACGCTCTCCAGCCTGCGGCAGGTCTCCCTGATCTCATCCACCACACCGCCGACCGTCTTTGCCGAGCGGTAACAGGGGATCACAAAACTCAGCATGTTCACAATATCTTCTCCATAAAGTACATATCCCGCTCCTCGCCGTCAGTACAGCGCACGTGCCGGCGTGTCTCCGTGACCGTAAATCCCGCGTGTTCATAACTCCTGATCGCAGGGGTGTTGTCACAAAAAACGCGAAGAACAATCCGTTTTAGGTTCAGCTCTCCTCTTGCACGCTCGAGAGCCATCGAAATGACCTGATTGCTGATGCCCAATCCGACGGCGTTGTCCTCTCCGATAAAGATGCCGTATTCCGCTTCGTCGGCATCTCTGTCGATATTCCGGAAAAAGACACTGCCCACAGGCAGCTCCTGCCCCGCTTCACCGGTGAGGATGATCCACTGGACCGTATCCCGCGCCCCCTCCACGTGTTCCGCGAGCCATTTTTCATGCAGCTCACGGGTAAAGGTCTCCCGAAAGACAAAGTTTTCGCGCACACGCGGGTTGTTTCGCCATTTCACGATCAGATCCGTATCCTCCCCCGTGATCGGGCGAAGAGAAACACGCACACTCACCTTTTGCGCTCCTTGCGGACACGGTAGATGACAAAGGTGTCCGCCACCATATCCTCATCCATCACGGAAGCGGGAACGCCGACGGAATCAAAGTAATCCTCCAGCCAGGTGATATCACTGTCCTTGTGCGCGACAAAGTACGCCTTGCCGGAAAGGAGCGCGCTCTGCGGATCATCCACGCCAAAGGACTCCAGTTTTTCCTGCCATGCGGGGCTCTTGACTGCCCAGCCGCCCAACAGATCCAGATTGTCCGGGTCGCCGGTCTTTTCCTGCTCCTCAAAGAGCGGCCGTGTCTCCGCGACCGAACTGTACACATCGAAGAAATACAGGACGGACGGATCCTCCGCACAGTATTCGCGAAGCTCCTCATAGGGTTCATTCGCCTCCTCGCGCCGTTCCTGCTCCTCACTGATCAGAGAAGGCACACGGGTGGCATAGATCGCGGCCACGATCAGAATCGTCGCCGTGAGCACAACGGAGAGGCTGTACACGACCCGTCTGTTTTCCTCACGGTCTGCCCCCTCCTGCATCACATCGGCACGCGGAGCCTTTTGCCGGACCAGCAGCATTCCCGCCAGGACAGCGATCTCGACAAAATAAAGCGGATGCGTGATCCGGATCGGATCACGGCCGCGGACAAGAATGTACATCCAAAGGGTCGTCCTCGCCGCAAAGAGCAGAAGCGGCTGCCATAAAGAAGCCCACACGCGTTTCCCCGCGGAAAACGCACGGTTACGGACAGAGAAAAATGACAGCAGAAACACGGAAAGATACAGAAGCAGCGCCAGCAGGTTCCAAGGCGCGTCCGTCTGCGGCCAGGTGTACTGCTCGGGGATCCCGGCATGACGCAGTCGGTACAGATAATCCGATACCGCTTTCCCCATCCTCGCGGACAGCGGCGTACCGACACGCGAAGCATATGAAGCGACACGCGCCATCACATCCGCGTTGATCTTATCGTCCAGGCCGAAATTGTAGTTCTCAAGGAGTTCCACCTCCTCGCCCGAAAGATCCATTGTTCCGTAAAATCCGCTGTTCCTGTCGTAGTCCGGTACCCCCGTGAAATCGTAAACCTCAGTGCGCGCGTCAAAGAACCGGACAAAATCATCCCAGTCCAGATGCGCGTAGCCGATGCTGTTGACTCCCCAGCCGAGCGCGATCAGGAGGATCATCCCGATAAAGGCAAGACCGAATTTCCGGTAATGCTCTGTCCTGAACGGATAGCTGATCAGCTCGCGGATCCCCGGCAGTGCCTCGTTGGCTGCACGGGACGCCGTCAACTCGGATGTATAGGAGAACAGGAGCGCGACCAGGATCATCGGCAGAAGCAGCAGGAGCATCTCCGAGCGGATGCAGTAAGCGATGCCGACCAGTACGACGCCGCCCGCCAGATCGGCACCGCTTCTCGCGGAAACGATCAGAAACGCCGCGGCGGCAGCCATCAGGCCGACGGTCACACTGTACTGAACAAAGAAGAAATGCGGCAGGATCAGCCAGGCGGACGCCGCCCAGGCAAGGACCGCCCCGGTCAGTATCAGGGCGCGTTTCTTTCCTCCGGCAAGCTTTGTCAGCGGAAGCAGGATGCGAAGCATCTGCAGCAGGATCACAAGCACGCTCACGCCCTGCAGCAAAAACAGCAGGAGTCCGAACCACGGAACATCCGGCAGGATCCTGTAAAGTCCCGAGACCAGTGCCCCGAACGGATACAGATTCTGAATATCCAGCGCTTCGGGCGTGCCGGTATATACACCGCTCACAATATCACGGATCAGGGCATCATCGTTGAGGTCCAGATAGAATACCGGTGAAGCATCAAGCAGCATGATAATATTCCTTTACACGGAGGATAACCTCCTCCTGGTCTTCATCCGTCAATGTATAGTACATCGGGAGCCTGAGCAGGCGCAGGCTTTCCCTTGTCGTCCACTCATCCTCGCCGTGGAATCTGCTGTAGCGCAGACCGGCGGCCGCCGAATGGAGCGGCACATAATGCGAAGCAGGCAGGATGTCATGATCCCTAAGGTACCTGATCAGTCCCGCTCTCTCGGCCTCATCCCTGCACTTGATATAGTACATGTGCGCGTTGTGCACGCACTCCGCGGGGATCGTCGGGCGCTCGATCTTTCCCGCATCCGCGAGATCGGCGAATGCTTCATGATACTGTGCCCAGAGCCTGAGCCGCCGTGCGTTCATCTCATCCGCCATTTCCATCTGCGCATAGAGATAAGCAGCATTGAGCTCACTTGGAAGCCATGAGGATCCCGGTGCGATCCAGCTGTATTTATCCACCCTGCCCATCCTGTACAGGGTACGGTTGGTTCCCTTTTCACGGACAATAACGGCCTGATCGGCATAGGTATCGTCTCGCATCAGGATCGCGCCCCCCTCACCGCAGGAGAGGTTTTTGGTCTCATGAAAGCTGTAATTGCCGAGATCACCGATCGCCCCGAGCGCTCTCCCCTTATAGGTGCACAGGATCGCCTGGGCCGCGTCCTCGACCACCGCCAGATGGTGCCGCTGCGCGATATCCATGATCGCATCCATCTCACAGGCGACACCCGCATAGTGCATGACTGCGATCGCACGGGTTCTGTCCGTGATCGCGGCTTCGATCCTGTTCTCATCGATGTTCATCGTGTCCGGCCGGATGTCGACAAAGACCGGAACGCCGCCCCGCAGCACAAAGGCATTGGCGGTCGAGACAAAGGTATAGCTGGGCATGATGATCTCATCGCCTTCACGGATACCGAGCAGGAGTGCCGACATCTCGGTGGCATGCGTGCAGCTGGTAGTCAGCAGAGCTTCCTTTGCACCGGTACGGTCCACGAGCCACTTGTTGCAACGCGCGGTGAACTCACCGTCGCCGCAGATCTTCTGCGCCTCGACGGCCTGCCTGATATATTCGAGTTCCCTGCCCGTGTAAGGCGGGACATTGAAATTGATCCGCATCTGGCTAGCTCTCCTCTTCCGCGGGAAGCTCCTCCGCAGGCACCTTTTTCTCCAGCGTCAGTTTTCTGGAGATAAAATTGTAACACATGACAATGGCCGTCGATCCGAGCATCCAGAATGTGTCCTCGAAAAACTCCTTTGTCCGCCCAGTGATCTTTCCGAACCAGGCGAAGATGCTGACGAGCCAGGGCCATGCGGGATCGATGATATTCTTGCCGGCGTACAGGATGATCTCCGCGATGGCCAGCCCGATCACGGACAGGATCACAAAGATCAGAAACTCTCTGCGCCTCGACATATTGTCCCTGCGCACGAACACATATTTCATCGACAGGATATAGTTGACGATCATGGAGACCACTGTGCTGACCAGCTTGGAGAGGCCGGCATAATACGTCTTGTCGACCGTTCCGATCACATTGTTCACCGCCTGATCGATCTGCACGGACATCCCGCTGTTCACGAACACATAGTTCAGGACCGTATACACGATAAAATCGATCAGAAAGCAGACGATTCCGACGATCCCGAATTTACCGATCTGTTTCATCAGTTTGTTATCAGACTTCATGCGTATCCCCTTATTCCCCCAAGGCAGCTGCGCGGTCATAAACGACATAGGTGACATCTTTTTCACCGTCAACCCTAAACAATTCATTATATTGCATTTTTGCGAGATAGTCCAGTATCATGTCTGCCTTGACGGCGCTGTTTCCGGTCGGCGGTGAGAGCGCTTCCTGCCTGAGGATCACCAGCGGTTCCTCACCCGACGCGGAAAGTTCTTCGAGTGCTTCCCCGACCCTTGCGGATTCATTGCTGTTCAGATCCGGCCATGCCGTAAAAAGAGCCGGCGGCAGATCCAGCAGATAATGCAGTCCCGGCGCGTTGCCGTAGATGATCGCCGTGCGCTCCCCCCCGCTCTCCTGCTTCACGGCTTTGATCTGATCATAGAGCGTCTCCAGCGAATCTGCCCTGACAGCGGATGTGACCGTTCCCTCCGCCCGCGGGATGCCGGCGACAGCCGTGTCCCGTTTCCGTCCGTCCGTACCATCTCCAAAGGTATACTGCAGATGGAACCGGAAGCCCTGAAACGCCAGCAGGAACATCAGCAGCAGGCCAAGTGCCAGCAGGGGAAGATGCAGGGAGCCGGCGACGGCGCGAAGAAACCGGCGGTTTTCTCCCCGCGACGCTTCCCTGAGGCGGCGGAGCGCCCTGAGAAAGAGCATCCCGGTTACAGGCAGGATCAGGAAGAGATCGTTGACGATGGGGAACGTGTAATTGTTTGACCCGAGGGGCAGCAAAAGGATCTGCAGCAGAGAAAGAAAAGCCGCCGCGCGCATCAGGCGGGAGCCGCCGAGCACGCCGCAGACAGCCAGCACATCCAGCAGGACCGACAGCACGATCGCCATCATCGCCAGTTCAAAGACCGCGTCATAATACCAGTAATTCGCGGTGAAAACACCTTTTGCGTAATAGATCCGGAAAAAAAACGCGAGCAGAAACGCATAGATAAAGATCGCGATATTGCGGAACGAAGTCTTTTTCCGGACGGCCGCAAACAGCAGGATCCCGGCCGTTACAACGGCCAGCATCGGCAGCATCTCCCTGAGCGTCGTCACATAGGCTCCGAAAACGGCCGCGATCATCCCTCCCGCCGTATAGTCGGACGCGTCCGAGGTCATGGAAAAGAGAGATGCGATCATATTCGGCCAGGCACTGATGCCGTATCGGATCGATATAATAACAAGCGGTATAATAACGCCTGTTATATATCCAAGAACACAGATCCCGGTATCGCGCAGAGCCTTTCCGATAAATGCACTGTTCTTCCGCTCACTTTTTGCCGACAGCAGTGCATGGAACCATACCGCAATGATCAGCAGAGCTTCAACAATGTTCGGAAATCTGACAAAGAGATTGATGCCGGCTGCGCACCCGGCCAGAAAATAATATGTGCGCGAACCCGGACCGTCCTCTTCGCGAAAAGCAAAGAGCAGGAAAACGATCAGCAGGGTCATGAAGAACCAGCTGAGATAGTTGTACAGGATCGCGGCCGGACACCAGCAGAGGCTTTCAGCGATCAGGAGCAGCAGAAAACGGAGCCAGGAAGGAAAGCTTTCTTCAGAGGCGTCGGGCGTATCCTGCGCACGATCCGCCGGGAACAGCCTGCCGAGGGCAAACCAGGCAAGGAGTGCCATTCCGGACTGAAAGACCGTGCAGTACGCGGTCATCCCCGCCAGAGTACCGCCGCCGGGGAGCCGCACAAAAAGCGCTCCCAGAAGATTCGGCAGCCAGGTGGCCAGCAGCCACATCTCGTCCATCCGCGAAAGCCAGGTATAGCCGGTCATCGCATAGGTGGTGTCCATGATGTCCAGTCCCTGGGCCGTATGGATAAATGGATAGACCGCCAGGAGCAGCGGGAACAGGACCTGCAGAACTCTTTTCCCGTCAAACCGCACGTTCATAAGGTATAGGTGTCCCCCCGTCCGGGTGCGCCGTCCTGCTCTTCCTCCTCCGCTTCCATGTTGCGGTGGATCGAGGCATCCAGCTTTCTGAGTGCCAGTACCGGTCTGGTATTGCTGAGCACACGGACGACCCACTCAAAGATCATCCCCCTGATGAAATCGACCATGACGCCCGCAAGGAACACTATGATAACGCTTGTTATTATATGCAGCAGGAGCGCCGCCACGTTTGCATACGGGATCTCTCCGATGAAGCTCTGGATCCACACCAGCCACTGGTCACGGATCTCCCTGTGCTCATGCAGCAGATAGACGCCAAACGTAAAGGGTGCCAGAAACCGTATGGCATCCGCAAACATCCCTTCCCGGATCCGGAGGTTCCGAAATGCGGAAAACAGTCCCAGAGCCGCTGTCAGGCACAGGATGTAGTTGTAATGAAAAGGTGTTCCCAGCCAGCTGGCCAGATGCCCTGTATGCAGATGGATCTCGTGGGTCAGCAGCGTCAGGACAAAGATCCCGGCGCTCGACGCGACATACAGCAGAAATCCTCCCCTTGCACTGTTTAAGATCCGCACCTTGTACTTTCTCATATAAGCGGCGATCAGATACAGGCAGAGGAACCAGCCGAAGCCGTAACCGTAGTCGTCGATGGCAAAAGCGACCGGAACAACGCTCTTGATCACGGAGAACCAGAGCAGCAGGCCGATGATCGCCACCTTGAGCTGTTTTCTGGAAAGGACCAGCACCCCTTTGTTCATGAGCGGGGCAAACAGATACATAAAGACATAGGCGGTTGCAAACCAGTAGTGCTCCGAGG
>JAILFA010000082.1 GCA_024687125.1 Lachnospiraceae bacterium | reverse complement strand
GGCCGGAGTGCTCACCGCACAGTATCGGCGCGTCAGTGTACAGGGCTACGGCGGCGAGGGAGAACCCGCGGTCTCCGGCTTTTTCACCTTTATGTTCTACATGGGAGCGTCCAGCCTGCTTCTGGACAACGGCTATTACGGGGCGAGGATCGACCGCGCGCAGATCGCGGCGCCGCCGAACATTACCGGTAACGAGCAGATGCCGCCCATGAATCCGCCGCTCAATCTCGCGCTCTGTCAGTTTCTCTCCGAGATCCGCTGGCCGGTCAAATACGATAAGCGTGATGAACTGCTGAGGGAACGTGAAGCAAAAATGTGGTCCCTGATCCGCACCTCGTTCTTTATCGTGCCGATGCAGCAGGAGGGACCGGCGGAACTGATCGGGGACAAACTGAAACTCGGCAAGGAGACCAAGCTCCGGTTCCCGATGATGACAGGGCCGGACGGCAAGACCTACCTGCCGATCTTTACGGACGGTCCGGAATTTGCCAGGAAATTTGCCAAAGACGGCTGGAACGGCGCTTCGTTCCAGTGGAAGGATGTCCTCTCGCTGATCAAGGAAAGGGACGGGCTGATCATCAATCCGCTCACGCACAAGGCAGTGCTCACCAAGGAACGGATCGCGCAGATGGAGACAGCGGCGGCCCTCCAGCAGGGTGCGGGGAATCTGACGTAAGACGGGTCAGACCTTCCATCCCCCGTCGAAGCCGATGATCTGGCCGGTGAGATAGGACGGCGCGTCGAGCAGCAGCGCTGCGAGGTCTGAAACTTCCTCAGGGGAAGCAAAGCGGCCCGCGGGGATCTCCTGCTTCAGGGCTTCCAGGTCCTCCTCGGACAGATGGGAGCGGTTCATGCGGGTATCGATCACACCGCAGGCGATGGCGTTGACGGCGATGCCGCCGGGCGCAAGCTCCCGGGCAAGCGACCTTGTCATGGCGTCCAGACCGCCCTTGGACGCACTGTAGGCACTTTCCATAGAGGCTCCGCGGCTGCCCCATACGGATGAAATGTTCAGGATACGCGCGTTTTCGCTTTTTAACAAAAGCGGGACCGCGCGTTTTATCATATGAAAGGGTCCGGTCAGATTGGTGTCCAGAACCTCCTGCCAGTCTTCCTCGGCGGTATCCTGGAGAAGTGAAAAATGTGCGATCCCGGCGCAGGAGATCAGGATGTCCAGAGCGGAGATCTCTGAAAAGAGCGCATCCGCGGCTGCGGGATCCCTGAGGTCGGCGATATGTGTGCTGCACAGGATGCCGTAATCCCCGGAAAGCCGTGCGGCAAGCTCCTGCAGGCGCTTTTCACCCCGGTATCCGCACAGATACAGCCGCTCGCCGCCGGAGGCGAGTTTTTCCGCGACCGCGCTGCCGATATCTCCGGAAGCGCCGGTGATCAGGATGCGTCTGGGAATCTTGTTCATGGCTGTCCCTCATGGTATACTTTGTTGTTGTGCCTACAGATTATAGCATAGATGGCGCAGGTGTTCCTACCGAAAACATTCTATATATTAAGAAAGGAAAAAGCTTATGATCTACGATACGATCATCATCGGATCCGGACCGGCAGGACTTTCGGCGGCAGTTTACGGGGTGCGTGCGGGCCTGTCCCTGACAGTCAT
The DNA here is from genome assembly GCA_024687125.1 of Lachnospiraceae bacterium. Classification (GTDB taxonomy): domain Bacteria; phylum Bacillota; class Clostridia; order Lachnospirales; family Lachnospiraceae; genus Butyrivibrio. Next base: position 21,871 of record JAILFA010000082.1, on the reverse strand, counting down.
CGAAAGAAACGCTCTGAGCGGCGGACAGGTGCTCAACACCTATGAAGTCGACAACTATCTTGGCCTGCCGGGCATCGGCGGCTTCGATATGGGCATGAAGTTCAGGGAGCACGCGGACAAACTCGGCGCCTCCTTTACCGAGGGCGAGGTGACCGGGATCTCGCAGCGGCCGGCCGAAGGGGAGAATGCATCGCTGTTTGAGGTGAGCCTCGATGGAGGCGAAAAGCTCACCGCACGGACGGTGATCGCCGCGACCGGGGCACAGCACGCGAAGCTCGGCGTTCCGGGTGAAGAGGAATTCGGCGGCAAGGGTGTCTCCTACTGCGCGACCTGCGACGGCGGCTTTTTCCGGGGACAGGAGGCGGTCGTTGTCGGCGGCGGCGACGTCGCTGTGGAGGATGCGCTGTATCTTGCGCGGATCTGCAGCAAGGTGACTCTGATCCACAGACGTGATGCCCTGCGGGCGACCAAAGTGCTGCAGGAGGAACTGTTTGCCTGCCGGAACGCGGAGATCCTGTGGGATTCGCAGATCCGTGAGATCCGCGGGGATGACCGGGTTAAGAGTATTCTGGTGGAGCACCGCGACGGAACGCAGCGTGAACTGCCTGTCGCGGCGGTCTTCATTGCGGTCGGTATCCGACCGGCGACGGCACTGTTGCACGATCTCGCGGATCTGGATGAGGGCGGCTATGTGATCGCCGGTGAGGACGGAGCAACTCGTACCCCCGGGCTTTTTGTCGCGGGGGATGTCCGTAAAAAGCGTCTGCGCCAGATCGTGACGGCTGTGGCCGACGGTGCGATGGCGGCGACAAGTGTGCAGGATCATCTTTCGCTGTAACATAACATCTGTATTGAAAGAATCGTTAAGATTTGTTAAATAATTGACGAAAAATTGAAAAACCGTGTAAATAATTGACAAATTTACGTTTTTTGCCCCTTGACAAATCGGATTTTGTTGCTTATAGTGGTAATTGTCTTGTAACAGTCGTAACATTTTTGTAACAAACGAGTGGGAATGAGATGAATTATTACAGAAAAGCAACCTGCATACTGACTGCCGCGGCGCTGTTCCTTGGGAACGGCGGTACTGCGTTTGCGGCACAGGATAAAGTCACGTCGGTTCTTCCGACCGCGGGCGCGAACTATGCGCTGGCCAGCGACCAGGTTTCTCTTTCGACGCTGCAGGGAACCGAGGGCATGAGCGAGGCGACGATGGCGCAGTACGCGACCACGCTGCCGGAGGGAACAGAACTTAAGGAGATCACAGAGGCTCCCGTTCCGCGTGCATCCAGTGTCGGTGACGCGATCCTGCGTGATATTCAGGCTGAGACAGGCGCCAAGACCCTTTCCGAGATGACGGCTGAGCCCGAGGAGCTCACTCAGGAAGAGGAGGATGACGTGCTTTTCCGTACGCTCGTCATCGCGGACGTCAACAGCAACAGTTATGTCAATGTCCGCAGCGGCGCCGGCGAAGACAACGAGATCATCGGCAAACTCTATGATGAGTCTGTCGGTACCTATATCAGCGAATCGGACGGCTGGTACAAGATCCAGTCCGGTTCCGTTACCGGTTATGTCAAGGGTGAGTTCTGCGTGACCGGCGAAGATGCCATTGAGATGGCCCGCAAAGTCGGTAAGCGTATCGCGACTGTGACAACGACCACTCTTAAGGTTCGTAAGGAGCCCAGCCTTGAGGCTGAGGTCATGGGCCTGGTTCCCATCGATGAACAGCTGATCGTCCGCGAAGAGCTTGACGGCTGGGTCAAGGTCGATATCGAAGAAGGTGAAGGTTTCGTCTCTTCCGATTATGTGAGACTTTCCACCGAGTTCGTCAAGGCGGAGTCCAAGGAAGAGGAAGAAGCAAGACTTGCCAAGGAGCGCGCGGCGATGGCGGCGGCTAACGCGGCGGCCAAGAAGGGTACCAAGGGCGGCAGCTCGAACTACAAGAGCGCGATCTCCTACACGACAGAGTCCAGCTCCATCGGACAGGCGGTTGCAAACTTCGCGTGCCAGTTCGTCGGCAACCCGTATGTATACGGCGGCACCAGCCTGACAAACGGCGCTGACTGCTCCGGATTCGTCATGAGTGTCTACGCAAACTTCGGTGTGAGCCTGCCTCACTCCTCGGCTGCCGACAGAGTACAGGGCGCGGCGGTTGATGGACTCGCGAACGCACAGCCCGGCGACCTGATCTGCTACTCCGGCCATGTGGCCATCTACATCGGTGGCGGCAGGATCGTCCACGCATCGACGACGAAGACTGGTATCATCATCTCCAACGTCGGCTACCGTGAGCCGCTCGCAGTCCGCAGGATCTTCGGCTGATCCGGTCAGGACAGGGAAATAAAGAATCGAAGAGATCTCCGGGTGAAAAACCCGGAGATCTTTTTTGCGCTGATATGATCTTGAAAGGATGTACTGTCGGACGTAGCAAAGAACCGCGTTTTGATGTATCATAATGTGATGTCGTGACAGGTTCACACCGGGGAGGCGGAAATGGAAGAAGAAAACACCAGAAAGAATAAGAAACGCTGGAAACTCATTGCGGTCATCGCTGCTGTTGTGCTTTTATGCGCGGGCATCACGGCGGGCGTGGTGTATGTCGTGACTTCGCAGCAGGAGAGTCAGGACTCCGAGAAATCCTCTTCGAAGAAGAAAAAGAATAAAAAGGATAAAAAGAAAACGTCCGGAAAAGAGAAAGAGGATCCGGACGAGGATGAGGACAAAGATAAAAAGGACGAAGCAGAGGCTGTTCCCGTGCAGCTGTGCCGCTATTCCTATGGCGGCGGGATGCTGGGTGACAGCACCTGGGTCGAGCTCAGGCGGCTCTCTGACGAGGAAGCGGAGCTGACCGTTTTTTCCTGTGAGGCAATCGGTGAGCCGGAGTACACGAAGACCTGGACCGTTTCCGCGGAGGCGCTCGATGAGACCGCCGCGTTGATCGCAAAATATAAACTGGGGGATATCGAGGACAGGGAATATACGAATGTGATCCTGGACGGCTCCAGCGGCAGTGTTTTTATCTCGTTTACCGACGGAAACGTTGTTTCATTCGATTCGCAGCAGGACCTGTCTGACGAGGAGTACGAGGGGATGCTGGAACTGGCCGATCTTCTGTATTCCTTTGCCGTGGGTGAACCGGAGACTTCCATGGTCGACGGTGTGCCGGAGGATGTATGGGAGGAGAGAGGAACCTCCTGTGAGGTGATGGATTTCGATGAGTGGGACACCGAGCAGATGAGCGCCGAGGAACTCGGAGAATGGACACAGTACTTCGAGGACTGGGAGCAGGATCTGGGCTTTTTAGACACCTATTACTACCGTCCGGAACTGATCGACTGGAACAATGTTCTGTGCAACGAGGACGTCCTGGGAAGAATGTTCAGTTACGCCGATCTCTGCGGTTTTGTCGAGAGGAAGACCGGGACGGAATACCGCGAAGCGCGCTGCACGCTGGATAGTGAACGGTTTGAGCGGCAGTGGAATGATTATGAGATCATAGGCGAAGGGATCCAGATCCATCACCCGCCGGTGACCTTTTTGGAAGGTTATCTGTCTTCAGACGGAAAGATGTGCCAGCTGAAGTATAAATATGATGATAACTATGATGATGATCAGACGCCGTACGACGGCGTGCTGGTCCTCAGACTTAAGGGCGGAAACTGGCAGTATGTCTCCAACTGGCCCGTCGGTCTGGATGTACCCGGAACGCTCCTTTCCCTTGATTTCTACAGGGATAACGAGGCGGACGAAGCCCGGACCGCAGAGCCCGTTGATGAGTTTTCCGTTCCCGAGCTCCCGCAGGATCAGCCGGAGATGTGGTTCTGGACGATCGCACGGGCACGTGAGGACGGGATCGTTTTCCGGGTAGAGCGGGCAGATCACACCGCGAAGGATGCTGACCGAACCCTGGCGGAAGGCGGATTCCCTGTCGGTGAGACAGTATACGAGTCCCCTGTTTTGAATAAGGGGGAAGCGGTCCTGCTGCGCGTCAATCTCTCCTGGCAGCCGGATATGCGGATCGTCGCCGAGGAGACACAGGTCTATGGCGGACAGAAGCGCCGCAGCGGTATATACCGTCTGGGCGAGGAACTCTATGTGTGGGATCAGGACAGCATGGAGGTTCCGCCGAGTGCATGGGTCACCGGTGAGACCGGCGCGATCGCTCTCATCGCCGGGACATCGGATGTGGAAGTCACGCTCGATGATTTCTTTGGTGAATGGCAGGATCAGGTGAGCGGCCGCTGCTACATGGAGATCACGAAGGCAAAGGGCGGTGCGCATGTGGAGATCGGCTGGGGGGATTCCGCCGCCCGCACCTATGTCTGGCGGATGGACTGCACCTTCGATGAGGCCGGAAGCATCCTGACGTACAAAAACGGCTATGCCGGGACCGAGGGCGAAGAGGAAAAAGAGATCTATAAAGACGGGACGGGGAGCCTGATGATAAGAAACGGATTCATCTTCTGGCATGATGATAAAGAGGACCAGGGGCATGAATGCCAGTTTGTGAGAATTCTTGCTCCGGACGGGCAAATGTGATAAGATTGTCCAAAGGAGGTGATCCTATGCAGTTCATCATCACAGGAAGAAACATCAATATCACGAACGGTCTCAGGGAAGCGGTGGAAAGCAAGATCGGCAAGCTGGAAAAGTACTTTGCTCCGGACACGGTCGTTAACGTGACTCTTTCCGTCGACAAGGACAGGCACAAGATCGAGGTCACGATCCCCGTCAAGGGCAGCATCATCCGCTCCGAGCAGGTCTCCAACGATATGTATGTCTCCATCGATCTGGCGCAGGAGATCATAGAGCGCCAGCTCAAGAAATACAAATCCAAGCTGATCGACAAGCACCAGGCGGCCAGCAGTTTCAAAAAGGAATACGTGGAAAATGACTACTTCGATGAGGAGGAGATCCGCATCGAACGCACCAAGAAGTTTGACATCAAGCCCATGTATCCCGAGGATGCCGCGGTTCAGATGGAACTGCTCGGGCACAGTTTCTACATCTTTGTGAACGCCGACACAAACCAGACCAACGTCATCTATAAGCGCAAAGGCGGCACCTACGGTCTGATCGAGCCCGAGGAGTGATATTCCGGGATCAGGCCACGGTTCCGTACAGCACGACATGTTATAAGGCGCCGGCAGCATTGCCGGCGCTTTTATCACGTTGAAGAACACGGAAAGGACAGACTATGCGGATAGCGCTTCATCAGCCGGAGATCCCGGCCAATACAGGCAATATCGGGCGCACCTGCGCCGCGACGGGGACAGGACTTGATCTGATCGAACCGCTGGGCTTCCGCCTTTCGGAAAAAGAGATCCGCCGCGCGGGTATGGATTACTGGGAACAGCTCGATGTCCGTAGGCACATGAACTTTGCGTCCTTTGCGGAGACCTTTCGCCGGGAGCACCCACAGGGCCGCATCTGGATGGCCACGACGAAGGCCCGGAGGATCTATACGGAGGCGGATTTTCTCACGGAGGACTGTATCCTGTTCGGCAAGGAGAGTGCCGGCATCCCTGAGGAGATCCTCACGCAGTATGAAGAGACCTGTATCCGGATTCCCATGGGTGAACAGATCCGTTCCCTGAACCTTTCGAACGCGGTCGCGATCGTGCTTTATGAGGCGCTCAGGCAGCAGGGCTTTCCGGACATGGAAAAACAGGGGCAGCTGCACTATCTTACCTGGAGCCGGGAGTGACCTGAGGGGGCTATCCGATTGTTGACACCCCTCCGCCGATATCTTATGATTAAACTTAAGTAAATGGAGGCGTAACGACCGCCAAAGGAGGATTATGAATAATTCAACGGACAGAGAAAAACTGATCACAGCATTGGCGAGTGCCATGGGGCAGGGCGATTATTCATCAACCAAGTACAGTGAATCCAAGTATGATCCCACGACCGGCACGCTGTTCTGCCAGGGCTATATCATCAGCAAGAGCACGGTCGACGAGGCACTGGAGTATTTTAAAAAGGCCAAACTGCGCGCGGATCAGTCTGCGGATGCCGACAATTCCATGCGGAACGTGGCACTGTACTATCAGACCGCCATTGAGGCGATCATCATGATGCAGAAAAAAGCAAGTGCGGACGGCGGCCGTGTCATCGCCAAAAACGACGGCAGGTAAACCGGCGACGGAGGAAATATGAAGATCCAGTGCGATTACTGCGGAAATACCTACGAGGATACGGAACCCAGATGTCCCGCATGCGGAGCGGCCAACACGTCGCACAATAACGGGGATAAAAAGCCGCGTACGATCGAGGAACTCCAAGGCTGGTATCGGGCGCGCAACCTTCCGCCCGAGGAGGTCACAAGGTTCTTTATCGGCAAGAACATCACAGAGCCCAGGGCGTTCGGTATCTATCAGGATGATGCCGGAGAGTTTGTCGTCTACAAGAACAAGGCGGACGGCTCCCGTGCGATCCGCTATCAGGGAGGGGATGAGCAGTACGCCGTCAACGAGCTGTATCTGAAGCTCAAGGACGAGATCGTACGCCAGAAATCCCGTAACGCAGGTACACGGAGCTCGGGCGGCAAAAAAACGAAGGGGAGTTTTATCAAACTGGGCATCTTTGCCGCAGCGATCGCCGGCATCGTAGCACTGTTCATCCATCTCTTCAAGAACACATCGGACGGTTATTATTCGTATCGCGGCAATACCTATTACCGCTATCAGAGCCACACCTTCCTCTATGATACGGACCGGAATGACTGGCTCGACACGGATCTGTACGGGATCGATGTGCCCCCCGAGGTCAATGCGGGCGACAAGAACAGTGAGTATTATGAGGGATCCTCCTGGAACTCCGATATGGATGTCACCGACTGGGAGGAAAGCGAGTATTACGAAGAGTATCATGACAATTCCTATGATTATGACAGTGACTATGACTGGGATTCGGGTTCTGACTGGGATTCCGGCGGCAGCGACTGGGACAGCGACTGGTAGAGACGGCGTATAAGGAGAGACAGATGGGCGCAATGACGACCGGAAAATACAGGAACTTTTTCGCGGAGATCGGGATCAGCGAAGCCCTGATCGAGGAAAAGATCAAAGCCTCAGCGGACACCTTTTTCCATGGGAGCGAGGAGGAGCGCATCTTCCACCCGGTGGAGCCGGACATGGGGTATCTTGAGGATACCGGCAACCATGACGTGCGGACGGAAGGCATGTCCTACGGGATGATGATGTGCGTCCAGCTGGACATGAAGGAAGAGTTCGACCGGATCTGGAAGTGGGCCGTGACAAAGATGTACCTGACGGAAGGGTTCAATGAGGGCTTTTTCGGATGGAGCCGCAAGCTGGACAGTGACACCCTGGCACCGGGCCCCGCACCGGACGGGGAAGAGTTTTTTGCCATGGCGCTGTTTTTCGCGTCACATCGCTGGGGAGACGGCGAGGATATCTTCGCGTATTCCGAATGGGCGCGCAGGATCCTGTCCGCCTGTCTGCACAAGGGTGAGAACGGCAGGCCCGGAACGCCCATGTGGAACCGTGACAACCGGCTGATCCTCTTTGTACCCGGCGTGGATTTCACGGACGCGTCCTATCATCTGCCGCATTTTTATGAGCTGTTCGCGCTCTGGGCCGACGAGGAGGATCGTCCTTTCTGGAAAGAAGCGGCAAAAGCGAGCCGGGAGTATCTTGTAAAGGCCTGTCATCCTGTGACCGGCATGAACCCGGAATACGGCGAATTTGACGGGAGCCCGATGGTACGCCCCATGCCCTGGGAAGGTGCCGATCAGCACCATGATTTTTTCAGTGACGCGTACCGCACGGCGGCCAACATCGGACTGGACGCGGAATGGTTCGGTGAGGACGCGGGTCATCTTTCCGCGCCGCTGCGCCTGATGCGTTTTCTGCAGACGGACCTGGAAGGCGCGCGTACGGTGTTTTCTGTGGACGGCACACCGCTCGACCGCACGGTTTTGCATCCGCTCGGCCTTCTGGCGACGACAGCCCAGGGGGCTCTCGCGGTACCGCAGGGAGATACTGATGACTACCGCCTGGCCGCGCAGTGGGTCCGCTGGTTCTGGGAACAGCCTCTGCGCCGCGGCGGCAGAAGATATTATGACAACTGCCTGTATATGTTCGCACTGTTAGCGCTCAGCGGGAGATACAGGATCTGGGCGTGACCGTTCACTGATCGGCCGGCATGCTCCGCAGCATCTTTACCGCGAAGAACACGGCCGGGAAAAAGGTGAGAACATAGGCCAGCGGCTGGGCCTCTTCGATGCCGTACAGGCCGCGGAAGTGCGCGAGGATCAGGATCAGCGGGATAAAGAACACGCCGCTTCTGAGAGCGGAGAGGATCGAGGCGGGCAGACGCTTGCCGGTACTCTGCAGGAGCATCTCCGTCACCATGGAGGTCGGCAGGAACAGGAGAGAAGCGCACTGCAGGCGCAGGGCGCGTGTACCGATCTCAATGACCGCCGGATCGTCCCGAAAGACGCCGATCACCTGGCCGGAAAACAGAACAACCCCCAATAACACAACAGACATGAGAGCCTCCGCTGCGAAGATCGTAAAGCGGTAGGCTTTTTTCACGCGGCTGTATCTGCCCGCGCCGTAGTTGAAGCCGCTCACCGGCTGGAAGCCCTGGCCGATCCCCAAAGCAACAGAGAAGATGAAAAAGGAGAGGCGTCCGACGATCGCCATGGCTGCCACAGCCTCGTCTCCGTACGGCCGCACCTCCCAGTTCTGGATGATCGTGGCGATGCTGCCGAGGCTCTGCCGGAGCAGACTGGGGAGTCCGGTCGCGCAGATGTTCCCAATGACAGCCGCGGACAGCTGATAGCGGGAGAGGGAGAGCTTCGTGGTGGTCTTTCCGCGCAGGAACACGGAGAGCAGGAGAGTGAAGCTGACGATCTGTGCCAGGCAGGTCGAGAGACCGGCGCCGGCGATGCCCATGCCAAAGGCAAACATGAACAGCGGATCGCCCGCCATGTTGAGGATGGCGCCGGTCATCAGACCGATCATGCCGTACATGGCCTTGCCCTCGTAGCGCAGGATGTTGTTCAGGGTAAAGCTGGCGGCCATGAACGGCGCGGCGATCAGAATATAGACGATGTAGGAGCGGGCATAGGGCGCGATCGTGGCTGTGCTTCCCAGAAAGTCGATCAGCGGATCAAGGAAGAACCAGGAGATCGATGCGATGAAGGCTCCCGCGAACAGAGCGGAAAAGAAGGCAGTGGAAGCCGTATCACTGGCCTGATCGTGCTTTTTACCGCCCAGAAGACGGGAGACGATGCTGCCGCCGCCCTGCCCGAACATGAAACCGACAGACTGGATGATGGCCATATAGCCGAAGACCACGCCGATGGCGCCGGAGGCGGAGTTGCCCAGCTGGCCGACGAAGGCCGCGTCTACGAGGTTGTAGATGTTGGTGACGAGCATCGAGAGCACGGTGGGAACGGAAAGCATGAGGATCAGACGCTGAACAGGCATCTGTGTCATTTTTTCATACTGTTTTGCGGTAGCGTTCTGCATGGAAATCAGTATAGCATATTTAATGGATAACATTCGGTATTCGTTGAAAAACAGTGCACTCCGGTGCTATAATTTTAGGTCGTATATATTAATATCTCACATTCATTAACGGAGGGTCACATGGCTAAAAAGGTAGTTCTTGCAGGAGCATGTCGGACCGCGATCGGCACGATGGGCGGATCGCTCTCAACGATCCCGGTAGCGCAGCTCGGCGCGATCGTGATCAAGGAGGCGCTTTCCCGTGCGGGCGTGGCACCGGATCAGGTTGACCATGTTTACATGGGCTGCGTAATTCAGGCAGGACAGGGACAGAATGTCGCGCGTCAGGCGTCGATCAAAGCGGGTCTTCCGGTGGAGGTTCCGGCTGTGACGACCAATGTTGTCTGCGGTTCCGGTCTGAACTGCGTCAATCAGGCGGCGCAGATGATCCTGGCGGGCGACGCGGACATCGTGGTCGCGGGCGGTATGGAAAACATGTCCATGGCACCGTACGCCATTCCGCAGGGCCGCTACGGCTATCGCATGACATGGCCGAGCCAGAGCCAGGGCGCACTGGTCGATACCATGGTCAAGGACGCGCTGTGGGATGCCTTCAATGATTATCATATGATCACAACCGCTGACAATATCTGCCGCGAGTGGGGACTGACCCGCGAGGAACTCGACGAGTTCGCGTTAAAGAGCCAGCTGAAGTGCGAGGAAGCACAGAAGAACGGCGCTTTCAAAAAGGAGATCGTCCCGGTCGAGATCAAGAAGAAAAAGGAAACGGTCATCTTTGATACCGACGAAGGTCCGCGCGCGGGTTCCACGATCGAAGGTCTGCAGAAACTCAGGCCCATCAACCCTGACGGATTTGTCACAGCGGGCAATGCTTCCGGTATCAACGACGGCGCAGCTGCTGTTGTCGTGATGAGCGAAGAGAAGGCCAAGGAACTCGGCGTCAAGCCGATGGCAACCTTTGTCGCCGGCGCGCTTGCCGGTGTTCGTCCCGAGGTCATGGGTATCGGTCCGGTCGCCGCGACGAAAAAGGTTATGGCCAAGACCGGTCTTAAGATCGAAGATTTCGATATCATCGAGGCAAATGAAGCTTTCGCGGCACAGTCCGTGGCTGTCGGCAAGGACCTCGGCATCGATGTCGACAAGCAGCTCAACCCCAACGGCGGCGCGATCGCGCTCGGACATCCGGTAGGAGCATCCGGCGCGCGTATTCTGGTCACTCTGCTCCATGAGATGGAAGCCAAAGGCGCAAAGCGCGGTCTGGCGACTCTCTGCATCGGCGGCGGCATGGGCTGCGCAACCGTAGTAGAGAAATACGAAGGATAAAGGAGGCGAAGCGCTATGGCACTTGTCAACTATGAAGCAAAAGATGCGGTCGGCATCATCACGATCAATCGTCCGGAGGCACTGAATGCCCTCAATTCCTCAGTACTCGACGAGCTCTCCGCGGTTCTGGACGGCGTGAATCAGAATGTGATCCGCTGCCTCATTCTCACGGGCGCGGGAGAAAAGAGCTTTGTCGCCGGCGCGGATATCGGCGAGATGAGCACGCTCACCAAAGCGGAAGGCGAAGCGTTCGGAAAGAAGGGCAATGACCTGTTCCGCAAGCTGGAGACCTTCCCGATCCCCGTGATCGCGGCAGTCAACGGCTTTGCGCTCGGCGGCGGCTGCGAGATCGCCATGAGCTGCGATTTCCGTATCGCTTCCGAAGCAGCGATGTTCGGCCAGCCGGAAGTGGGCCTCGGCATCACACCGGGCTTTGGCGGGACGCAGCGTCTGGCCCGTCTTATCGGACCCGGCATGGCAAAGCAGCTGATCTACACGGCACGCAATATCAAGGCAGACGAAGCACTGCGTATCGGCCTTGTGAATCAGGTTGTGGCACCTGAAGAACTGATCCCGACGGCTGAGAAGCTTGCTTCCACGATCGCGCGGAATGCGCCGATCGCGGTACGCGCCTGCAAGAAAGCGATCAATGAGGGCCTGGAGCTTGATATGGATGCGGCTATCGCTCTGGAGGAGAAGATCTTCGGCGATTGCTTCGAGACAGAGGATCAGCGCGAAGGAATGGCGAATTTCCTCCGCAAAAAGGATGATCCCGAAAAGAAAAAGTTTGTTGAGTTTCAGAATCGCTGAAGTCTTTACGATTAGGAAAGGAGAGACAGCATGAAAGTAGCAGTTATCGGCGCAGGTACTATGGGAAGCGGCATCGCGCAGACCTTTGCTCAGGCGGACAGCGTAGAGCAGGTTTATCTGTGCGACATCAAGCAGGAATTCGCGGACGGCGGATTCGCCAAGATCAAGAAGGGCTTTGACAAGCGCATCGCCAAGGGCAAGATGGAGCAGGCGGATGCGGACAAGATCCTTGCCAAGATCAAGACCGGCCTCAATGACATCTGCGCGGACGCGGATCTGGTCGTTGAAGCGGCTCTTGAGGTCATGGATATCAAGAAGAACCTCTTTAAAGAGCTCGAGGAGAACATCGTCAAGAACGAGAACTGCATCTTTGCATCCAACACCTCGTCCCTGTCGATCACCGAGATCGGTGCAGGCCTCAAAAAGCCCGTCGTCGGTATGCATTTCTTCAATCCCGCTCCTGTCATGAAGCTCATCGAGGTCATCCAGGGCGCGAACACGCCGGATGAGACCGTGGAACAGATCAAGAAGATCTCTGTCGATCTCGGCAAGACACCGGTACAGGTCAATGAGGCCGCCGGCTTCGTCGTCAACCGCATTCTGATCCCGCTGATCAACGAAGGCATCTTCGTCTATTCCGAGGGTGTTTCCGATATCGAGGGCATCGATACCGCCATGAAACTGGGCTGCAATCACCCGATGGGGCCGCTTGAACTCGGCGACTATGTCGGTCTTGACATCGTTCTTGCGATCATGGACGTCCTCTACAAGGAGACCGGCGATCCCAAGTATCGTGCCTGCCCGCTTCTGCGCAAGATGGTGCGCGGCGGCAAGCTCGGCGTGAAGACCGGTATCGGCTTCTACAATTACGCAGACAGCGGTAAGGTTCCGACAGATAATAAGTGAGAACTTGCACCCGGTATTTCACGGGTGCTAGTACGAACTTAGTTCTGCTGAACGGAGTGAAGCAGAACTTCCGCAGTAATCTGCAGTATTAAGAAAGGAGACAAAATGGATTTTCAGTTAGATGCAAAGCATGAGATGGCGCGCGCTCTGTTCAAAGAGTTCGCCGAAAAGGAGGTCAAACCCCGCGCCATCGAAGTTGACGAGACAGAGGAATTCCCCCGTGATACTGTAGAAAAGATGCAGAAATACGGTTTCATGGGCATCCCGATCCCCAAGGAATACGGCGGCCAGGGCTGCGATCCGCTGACCTACGCGATGTGCGTTGAGGAACTTTCCAAGGTCTGCGGTACCACCGGCGTTATCGTTTCCGCGCACACCTCTCTGTGCTGCGATCCGATCCTCACCTTCGGAACGGAAGAGCAGAAGCAGAAATACCTGGTTCCCCTCGCCAAAGGCGAGAAGCTCGGCGCGTTCGGCCTGACCGAGCCCATGGCCGGTACGGATGCACAGGGCGTGCAGACCCGTGCGGTCCTTTCCGAGGACGGCAAGGAGTGGACGCTCAACGGCTCCAAGTGCTTCATCACGAACGGCAAGGAGGCGGATATTTACATCATCTTCGCCTACACCGATGTGGTCGAGGACAAGAAGGGCCGCAAGCAGAAGAAGTTCTCCGCGTTTATCGTAGAAAAGGGAACGCCCGGCTTCACCTTCGGAACCAAGGAAAACAAGATGGGTATCCGCGGCTCCTCCACCTATGAGCTGATCTTCCAGGACTGCAAGGTTCCGGCGGACAATCTGCTCGGCGCGCGCGGCAAGGGCTTCCCGATCGCCATGCATACGCTGGACGGCGGCCGTATCGGTATCGCCGCACAGGCGCTCGGTATCGCAGAGGGTGCTCTGGAACGCGCGATCGAATATACCAAGGAGCGCAAGCAGTTCGGACGCACGATCGCACAGCAGCAGAACACCCAGTTCCAGCTCGCGAACATGGCGACCCAGTGCGAGGCTGCCAAGCTTCTTGTCTACGCGGCGGCAGAGGCCAAGCGCACCAAGGACCGCTACTCCGTAGAGGCGGCCAAGGCCAAGCTCTTTGCGGCTGAGACGGCGATGGAAGTCACGACCAAGGCGGTTCAGCTCTTCGGCGGTTACGGCTATATCCGTGAGTATGAGGTGGAGCGCATGATGCGTGACGCCAAGATCACCGAGATCTATGAGGGAACCAGCGAAGTGCAGCGGATGGTCATTTCCGCGGCGCTGCTCGCTTGATCGCTGAGCACATAAAAGGAGGATTATAACAATATGAAAGTTGTAGTATGCATCAAGCAGGTTCCCGATACCAAGGGCGGCGTCAAGTTCAAGCCCGACGGGACACTGGACAGAGGCGCGATGCTTGCCATCATGAACCCGGACGACAAGGCGGGTCTGGAAGCGGCGCTTCGTTTAAAGGATCAGTACGGCGCGGAGGTCACGGTCGTCACTATGGGCCTTCCCAAGGCGGACGCAGTGCTCCGTGAGGCAATGGCTATGGGTGCTGACAAGGCAGTCCTCATCACGGACCGTGTTCTCGGCGGTGCGGACACCTGGGCGACAAGCTCCACGATCGCAGGCGCACTCCGTAACCTCGAGTATGATCTGATCATCACCGGCCGTCAGGCGATCGATGGTGATACGGCGCAGGTCGGACCGCAGATCTCTGAGCATCTGCACATCCCGGTCATTTCCTATGCCGAGGAGATCAAGGTCGACGAAAACGCCCGCACCGTAGAAGTCAAGCGCCAGTTTGAGGATCGTTATCACATAGTCAAGGCCAAGATGCCCTGCCTGATCACGGCGCTCTCCGAGCTCAACGAGCCCCGTTACATGACGCCCGGCGGAATTTTCGAAGCGTTTGACCGCGATGTCACGGTCTGGGGCAGGAACGATCTTAAGGATGTCGATGATTCCAACATCGGTCTCAAGGGATCTCCCACGCAGATCGCCAAGGCTTCCGACAAGGTCAAAAAGGGCGCCGGCGAAAAGGTTGTTCCGGAATCGGATGAGGCAGCCGCGGATTATATCCTCGGCAAACTGCAGGAAAAGAAGGTCGTATAAGGAGGGCTTGAGACAATGGCACTTACAGATTACAAAGGCGTATTCATCTTTGCGCAGCAGGTGGACGGCGAGCTCTCCAATATCGCGCTCGAACTCCTCGGCAAGGCAAAGGACCTGGCAAATGATATTGATGAGAAAAAGGTCACCGCTGTACTGCTCGGCGACGGTGTCGGCGGACTGGCCGACAAGCTCGCGGAGTATGGCGCGGATCGCGTGATCCTGGTTGATGATCCGGCACTTAAGGACTACCGCACGGAGCCTTATACCCACGCGCTCGCATCGGTCATCGATGAGTTCAAACCGGAGATCCTGCTGGTCGGCGCGACGGCGATCGGCCGTGACCTCGGTCCCCGCGTATCCAGCCGTGTACACACCGGCCTGACCGCGGACTGCACGCAGCTCGATATCGGTGATTTCCCGCTAAATCCTGTGGAGGGACAGGAGCAGAAGCACAAGCAGCTGCTCATGACCCGTCCGGCATTCGGCGGCAATACGATCGCTACGATCGCCTGCCCGGAGTTCCGTCCCCAGATGGCGACGGTCCGTCCCGGTGTCATGCAGAAGATCGCACCGATCAGCGGCGCAAAAGCTGAGGTCGTAAATTACAATCCCGGTTTCGCGGAGAATGATTGCTACACCGAGATCCTCAAGATCGTCAAGGAAGTCTCCGAGATTGAGGATATCCAGGCGGCAAAGATCCTGGTATCCGGCGGCCGCGGTGTCGGTTCCCCGGAGAACTTCAAGATCCTCGAGGATCTGGCAAAGGTTCTTCACGGAACAGTCAGCTGCTCCCGTGCGGTTGTGGATTCCGGCTGGAAGCCCAAGGATATGCAGGTTGGACAGACCGGCAAGACCGTGCGTCCGCATGTGTACTTCGCGATCGGCATCTCCGGCGCGATCCAGCATGTCGCAGGCATGGAGGAGAGCGATATCATCGTTGCGATCAACAAGGATGAGAACGCACCGATCTTTGATGTGGCGGACTACGGTGTCGTGGGCGACCTGAACAAGATCGTTCCGCTCCTCACCAAGAAGCTCGAGGCAGCGCTCGCCGCAAAGTAAAACAAAGTAAAGCTTTCATAAAAGAAATCCCCGGCAGGTGACTGACGGGGATTTTTTTCAGCATAGAGTTTTGAATTTCTGTCTTACGGCCAGTTCACAAAGTTGCCGTTGAGGCAGACACCCGCGAATCCGCACTTTGTCATGACGGCTTTGTCGGAATCGGAGATCTTGACAGCGGTTTCATTCATCTTTTTGGTGACGACCGTGAAATAGTTTTTGCCGTTCTGGGAGGATACCGCTCCGAGGCTCAGCTTGGGCATATTGCCGGTTCCGTCCGAAACGGAGAAGGAGGCGAGTGCCGTACCTTTGCTGTCATAGAGCATAGCGATGGTGTCATCGGCGGTCAGGGAAAGCGTTCCCGCCGCACCCTTTTTCATTGAAACAGCGACGGATTTCGCGGTGGCCGCTGCGGCTGTCGCGGCAGTCTGCGCATTGGCACCGGCGGCAGGCTGGACGTAAACCTCTACCTCAGCATAGAGCTCCTGCTGACCGTTGTACTCTGTGTCTTTTAACCCCTTCTCGTCATTGATGTAGAAATAGAACGTTATGTTCTTTGCCTGCTCATCGGCACCGATGTGAAGGATGGGCTTGGAATTGCCTTTTTTCCAATTGCACTCGCAGTAAGTTTTGCTGCTGGTGTGACCGGAAGTATAGTAGGTGTAATCGAACCGCGCGAACAGTTCAATGGCTTTTGATTCGCCGGCTCGGATCTTGACCACGCGGTCCGAGACATCGAACAGAGGATAGTTCTGAAATTCATCTCCGCGCTCAAGAACTTCCTCGTTAGCCGATGCGACTGCAGCCGAGAACGGAGAAAAAACGACCAGCGCAGCAGACATGGCGGCTGCGGTCAGAGAAATAATGATCCTTCCTGTTGATTTCATCATGTTGGCTCCCTTCTTCAATATATGATATAACCGGGCATGGAATGAATACCCATCGGTTTCCTCATTATAAACTTCTTTTCCTCTGCATTCAATATATGTATGGCTCATCTTTCCGTGCGGTTCGTCAATTTTCACAAAAAATCCCGCAGTTTTCAGAAATATATAGAAGTTTTGACCAAAAGAGAGTAAAATAATTAAATACTCTGTCAGCATGGCAGATGAATAGTTGCAACAGGCTTTCAGCAAGAATGGAGGGACTATGGGTAGCAACATGCTTGCAATGATCCTGGCAGGCGGACGAGGCAGCCGTCTGCATGAACTGACAAACCGCGTGGCCAAGCCGGCGGTCGCCTATGGCGGAAAGTACAAGATCGTCGATTTTCCGCTGTCAAACTGTGCCAATTCCGGGATCGATGTCGTCGGAGTTCTTACACAGTATGAGTCAGTTCTCCTCAACAGTTATGTTGCCGCAGGATCCCGCTGGGGACTTGATACCAAGGACAGCGGTGTGTTCGTGCTCACACCCCGCGAAAAGGCGGACAGCGGACTGGATGTTTACCGTGGTACGGCGGATGCGATCTCCCAGAATATCGACTTTATCGACACCTATGATCCGGAGTATCTGCTGGTTCTGTCCGGTGACCATATCTACAAGATGAATTATGCAAAGATGCTCGAGTTCCATCAGGAGCACAATGCGGATGCGACGATCGCTGTCATCGGTGTCCCGATGCGTGAGGCCAGCCGTTTCGGTATCATGAATACCGATGGCAACGGCAGGATCATCGAGTTTGAGGAGAAGCCGAAGAAGCCCAAGTCCAATCTGGCATCCATGGGTATCTACATTTTCAACTGGAAGCTGATGCGCAAAATGCTTCTTAAAGATATGAAGGATCCGAATTCCAGCCATGATTTCGGCAAGGACTTTATCCCTGTCATGTTAAATGAAGGCCGGACACTCTGCGCCTGGGAGTTCAAGGGCTACTGGAAGGATGTCGGTACGATCGACTCTCTGTGGGAAGCCAATATGGATCTGCTCGATGATAAGAATGCACTGAACCTGAGTGATCCGACCTGGCGTATCTACACCGAGGACGCGGCGGTCCTTCCGCAGTACATCGGACCGGAAGCAAAGATCCGTCGCGCATACATCACGCAGGGTGTGGAGGTCGAGGGTACGGTTCAGAATTCGGTACTCTTTACCAACTCGCGCGTCGGCGCCGGTGCCAAGGTGATCGACTCGGTGCTGATGCCGGGAGCTGTCGTGGAGGAAGGCGCTACAGTTACAAGAGCCATGGTCGCGGACGGCGTACGGATCGGCAGGGGGCAGTCTGTGGGGAAAAAGAACAGCGAGAATATCCTGCTTGTCGCAGAGAATATCAAGGGTAAGGAGGAGTGAGCATGGCTAACAGGGCATTTGGTGTCATTATTTCAGCTGGCGGCAATTTCCATGTAGAAGGACTGCATGATTACCGTCCTATCGGTGCTTTCTCCTTTTTGGGAAGATACCGGGTTATCGATTTCCCGATCTCCAACATGAGCAATTCCGGGATCGATCAGATCCAGGTCTACGTGTCCTCCCGTCCGCGCTCTATCGCTGAGCATATCGGTACCGGCAGACACTATAACATCAATTCCAAGCGCGGCAAGCTGCAGCTGCTGTTTACGCAGATCAGCAATCCGAAGTCGATCTACAACAATATCATCAACAGCTTCCTGGAGAACTATGAGATCATCGAGCGTATGCATCTGCCCTATGTGGTCATCGCTCCGAGCTACATGATCTACAAACAGGATTACCAGCAGCTGCTGGATACGCATGTGGAATCCGGCGCGGATGTCACGCTTCTGTATCACAGAGTGAACAACGCGCGGGATGCCTATGTCGGCTGCAGTGTCCTGAACCTGAACAAGCAGAAGGGTGTCCTGTCCATCACGCCGAACATGGGGACAGCCAATGAAAAGAACATCTTCATGGACACTTATGTGATGTCCAAGGAGCTGTTCCTGGATCTGATCAAGCAGGCCAAGACCCGCTCAAGTGTTTTCACGCTTTCGGATATCGTTTCTCAGAAGGCTGAGGAACTGGATGTGCGCGGCGTTTCCCACAAGGGTACCTTTGCTTCCATCACGAGTCTCAATGACTACTATCACGCCAATCTGGATCTGCTGGATCTGGATAAGGCGGACGACCTGTTCCGTTCCAACTGGCCGATCTATACGCGCACGACCAATGCCTGCCCTACCAAGTACTATGATACGGCGGACGTGAAAAAATCCATGATCGCCAACGGCGGACAGATCGAGGGGACTGTAGAAAATTCCATCATCGGCCGTGACGTCCGCATTCACAAGGGGGCTGTGATCAGGAATTCCATCATTCTGGCTTATGCCGAGATCGGTGAGGGTGTCCGGATCGAAAACACCATCGTAGACAAATGGGCCAAGGTGCAGCATGTCAAGGAGATCATCGGCAACCCGGCCCATCCGGATTATGTCAGGAGAAGCGATACGGTCTGATCGCAGATCTATCGGAAGAGACCGGCGATCGCCTGATCGTAGGGCGGGCGGAGGATGCCGGCAGGGGTCACGATCCCGGTGATAAGGTCGTGATCCGTCACATCAAAAGCAGGATTGTATACAGAGAAATGGCTCCCGTCGGGGGCCATTCTCTCTTTGTACCAGAGATCGGTCACTTCGTCCGGATCGCGCTGTTCGATCACGATCTGATCGCCGGTGGGTGTCGCGGGATCGATCGTGGTGATCGGTGCACAGACGTAGAAAGGGATCCCATAGTGCTTCGCGAGGATCGCGACGCCGCTGGTGCCGATCTTGTTGGCGGCATCACCATTGGCGGCCACGCGGTCGCAGCCGACGAAGATGAGATCGATCCTGCCGGCTTTCATCAGAGAGGAGGCCATGTTGTCGCAGGCGAGCGTCGTCTCGATCCCGGCGGAGGAGAGCTCATAAGCGGTGAGCCGTGCACCCTGCAGAAGAGGTCTTGTTTCGTCGCAGTAGACATGAATGTGCATGCCGCGCTCATGGGCCAGATACATCGGGGCAGTGGCCGTGCCGTACTGTACGGTGGCGAGACGGCCGGCGTTGCAGTGTGTCAGGATCCCCGCTCCTTCTTTGATCAGAGTCACCCCATGTTCGCCGATGCGGCGGCACATTTCTACATCCTCATCTCGGATGGCGATCGACTCAAGCCGAAGGGCATCGGTCACGCGTGCGCGCAATGTAGAAAAATCTGTATCGCCGGCATTGTCTATGATATTCCGCGCGCATTTTTCCATGCGGTTTAAAGCCCAGGAGAGGTTGACGGCGGTCGGCCGGGAACTGTTCAGATACTCCTTTTTTTCGAGCAGTTCCTTTATATAGGAAGAAGGATCTTCCGCCTCACTGTGCTTCATGAGGAGATACAGGCAGAAACCGGCGGCAACACCGATCGCCGGCGCCCCGCGGACCTGCAGGCGCTTGATCGCGTCATACATCTCCTGTGCGGTCTTCAAGCCGATGATACTGACCCTGCCGGGGAGAAGTGTCTGGTCAATGATGATGACGGAGTCCTGCGCGTCGTCAAGTGCAACAGTATCCGGTACAATATTTTGCGGCATGATGTTCTCCTTATTCAAGATATTGCGGTTTTTGGGTTTGCTTTGTCGGGTATGCTCATTTATTCAAAATTTGTTCAAAAATTGTTCATTTTTCTCTTGTAATTGTCGGAAAACCCTGTATAATAATCTCTCGGAGGCCAAAAAGTCTCCGCGTAACTGTAACTTATTTTACTAGAGGAGGGAAGAAAAGTGAAGAAGAAAGTATTATCTCTCATGCTGAGCTCCATGATGGTCGCGGGCGTTCTCGCGGGCTGCGGCGAAGGTGCTGCGAACACAGCACAGCAGGCTGCCGGCGATGCCGCTGCTACCGTCACAGAGGCTGCTCAGGACGCTGCTGACACAGTAGCTGAGGCTGCTCAGGACGTTGCGGACACGGCTGCTGACGCTGTCGAGGAAGTTGCTGACGCTGCGGAAGCTGCCGCTGATGAGGGCAAGGTTCTCAACATCTACTGCTGGAACGAGGAGTTCAAGAGCCGTATCACGGATCACTATCCGGGATATGCTGAGACCGATGCGACCCATGGCACGATCGGTGATGTAAATGTTGTCTGGAACATCACGCCCAGCACGGACAATGCATACCAGAACGCTCTGGATGCTGCGCTCCTTGCACAGGAAGGCGCTGCTGCCGATGACAAGGTTGACCTGTTCCTTGTTGAGGCTGACTATGCTCTGAAGTATGTTGACACGCCGTATGCGATGCCGGTTGCTGACCTTGGCATCACGGATGCTGAGCTGGCAAACCAGTATCAGTACACCAAGGATGTAATGACGGACAGCCAGGGCGTTCTGAAGGGCCTTTCCTGGCAGGGATGCCCGGGCGTTCTGATCTACAACCGTGAGGCTGCAAAGGCTGTTCTCGGTTCCGATGATCCGGCGGAAGTCCAGAATGCTGTTAAGGATTGGGCGGCATGGAACGACACCGCGAAGAAGATGAAGGATGCCGGCTACTACATGGTAGCGACCTCCAACGATTCTTATCGTGTATACTCCAACAACGTTACCAGCAAGTGGGTTGTCGACGGCAAGATCAACATCGACAAGAACATCGAGAAGTGGGTTGAGGATACCAAGGCCCTTGTCGATGCTAAGGAAGCTTCCTCCACCGGTAACCTTTGGGGCGATGAGTGGAACGCCGGCTTCTATCCGGACGGCAAGGTCTTCTGCTACTTTGGACCCGCTTGGATGATCAACTTCTCCATGAAGGCTGATGATCCGGCTTCTATCGGCGGCCAGGGCGGCTGGGGCGCAACCGAAGGCCCTCAGGGCTTCTTCTGGGGCGGCACATGGATCTGCGCAGCGACCGGCACGGACAATGCGACCCTCGTTGCTGACATCATGCGTCAGATGACCACGAACGAAGAGCTCATGCTCGGTATCGTGAAGAAGGACAACGACTTCGTTAACAACAAGCCCGCTATGGAAAAGGCAGCGACGGATGATTCCTTCGCATTTGCTCCTCTTGGCGGCCAGAACCCGCTCGCGATCTTCGCGGCCGGCGCAACCAAGATCGATCTCTCCAACCAGAGCGCATACGATCAGGGCTGCAACGAAGAATTCCAGAACGCGATGAAGAACTACTTCGACGGCAACGCCACCTATGAGGAGGCTCTTGACCTCTTCTACAAGGGTGTTGAGGAGAAGTATCCTGAGCTGACTCACTAATTCA
>JAILFA010000024.1 GCA_024687125.1 Lachnospiraceae bacterium | reverse complement strand
GCCAAGTGGGGCGATACTGCGGAATACAAGGAGTTCGAAGAGAAGTCGAAGAATCGATCCGATAAGGATAACAAACTCTTTGTGGAGCAGTTCATGCTCCTGTTCAAGGAAGCCGGCGAGATCAAAGACAAGGATCCCGGCTCCCCCGAGGCGCAGGATCTCGTAAAAAGGATCCAGGAGTACATCACGAAGAACATGTATACCTGCACCAAGGAGATCTTAAGCGGTCTGGGGAAGATGTATTCAGCGGGCGGAGACTTCACGAAGAACATCGACGCGGCCGGTGGTGAAGGTACCGGCGCTTTCGTGGACAAGGCGATCCAGATCTACTGCAACTAAGGTAAAGAAAGGGGCATCGGTCATGTGATCGGTGCCCTTGCTTATTCTTCGGTTTCTTTCTTATTCTGTTTCCTGTCCCACGAAAACGTTCGGCCAGACTTCTCGGATATGGCTTTCTTAATATATGTATTGGTCGGTAGGTTCTCTTCTTCGGCTGCCTCCCGCAATATGGCATAGTCCTCAGGCAGCATGTCTACCGGAACACGCTTCCAGGTATGCGATTCCATATACTTTTTCTGTGCTCTCTTCTGAGCTTCTGTTTTGGCCATATCAACCTTTTCCGAACGATGAATTGATTCGCTCATATAATAGCATTTCCCATTTTCCGTGACAATAAAAAAACTATGAACATAGATGTTTTCCTTGATATCTATGTACAAAGATAGTATAATTATCTTTGTACATAGATACTCGCATATATGGTATCTCCATACGGAAGAGAAAACATTTTATCAGTATACAGGAGGCGAATCATGGGTAAGAAATACTCGAAAAGCGACCGTGACGTCTTTGAAACGCGCGTCTGGGACGGAACATATAACCCGGACGGCAGCAAGCACAGACAGCGCATTTACTCCAAAAAATCCTCAGCGGATCTGGAACGCCTGGTAAGAGAATTCAAAAAGAAGGTTGCTGTCGGGCTTAAGACTGCGGAAGAGAGCCCGGACTTCTATGATTATGCCCTGCGCTGGCTGGAGATTGAGAAGGCCACCTGCGAGAAGAATACGCAGAAGATGTATCGCACCACGGTTCATTACTTTGAGACGCTCAAGGGCGTCGCTGTGGTCAACATCCGGCACTCCCACCTGCAGCAGCTGATCAACGAGCACATGGGGCATCCGAAGACCTGTAAGAACATCAAGGGCACCTTCGCGCAGATCATTCGCTCCGCTGTACGTGATCGCCTGCTGCCCAGAGACGCGGCTCATGACATCCTGGAGGATATCACTCTGCCGCACTATATGAAACCGGAAAAGAGGGCCCTGACCATGCTGGAAAAAGAAGCAGTTGAAAAAGTCGAGCTGAATCCCCGCAAGAAAGCTTTTCTTTTTATCCTGTTCTATTGCGGTCTCCGCAGACAGGAAGCGCTTGCACTGACACCGTCATGCTTTGACTGGGATAAGAAGACCTTATCCGTTCGAAAGGTTCTGATCTTCGTGGGCAACAGCTCCGAAATCAAGGATTATCCGAAATCAGATCACGGCTTCCGTACGATCCCCATGACCGATGAACTGATCGAGAAAATCCGGCCTTATGTGGAGAGTCTGGACGAGGACGAATACCTCTTTCACGCGCAGAACACGGTTCTCATGACGCAGATCGGCTATCGCAGGATGTGGGAGTCCATTGTTACCGCTCTCAATGTGGCTGTCGGCTACAATCCGTGTGCCAAGAAGAATCGCTCAGAACCTCCCATTCAGGGCCTCACGGCGCATATCTTCCGCCACAACTTCTGCTCTGAGCTCTGCTATCAGGTTCCCGAGATCTCTACGAAGATGATCGCGAAGCTTCTCGGAGACGACGAAAGAATGGTTTTGGAAGTGTATAGTCACATCGTTGCGGAAAAGGAGAATGTGGCAGAGTCGCTCAGCAAAGCGTTTAAACGTTTACAGTAACTGTTGATTTCATCAAAAACCCAAGGCCTGACTTCAATGTGTCAGGCCTTTTTTCATGGGCAATTTCACCTAAAGTATATCATCTGGATAGGAGTGATTTAGGAAAAAATAAACGATATTTCGTTAATAATTTAAGAACGTCGCCGTCAACTATTTTACGTTATTTCGACTAACTTGAGGCTACTTTTGCGAACAAAATGCGAACATTTCAAATCGAACCGGCCAATTTGCGAACAAAATGCGAACATTTAGATAAGGTTACTTTGATCTATTTTAACCTACTTTGTGCTCAAGAAAATGCCAGAAAACATAGTAAAAACGGCGTAAACACTAGGGTTTACGCCGTTTTCATGGTCTGCGTGCGACAGGATTCGAACCCACGACCTTCTGGTCCGTAGCCAGACGCTCTATCCAGCTGAGCTACGCACGCAAATGCAGCTTAAATACAATAGCACATACCATGCAGGCTGTCAACCCTCCAGCTGTGCCTTTTCCTCTTCGCGCGTACGGACTGCGTAGCCCTCCAGTTCAGCGCGTCCCATCTTAAAGCAGTTGAGAAGCTTGGGGTTGAATGCGCCGGTCTCGCCGCCCACGATCATCTCAAAGGCCCGGTCCGGAGAGACGGCTGCCTTGTAGGAACGGTCCGAATTCAGCGCGTCGTAGATGTCTGCCAGACCGCAGATCTGCGAAGGCATGGAGATCGCGTCTCCGACAAGCTTGTCCGGATAACCGCCGCCGTCAAACTTCTCGTGATGATGGCGCGCGACGTCCGAACAGATGCGGAAGAGTTCGGTGTCTTCCTTGTCCAGCATCGTCTCCAAGATCTCCGCACCGCGCGTCGTATGGGACTTCATGACATCAAATTCGTCGGCTGTCAGCTTGCCGGGCTTCAGGATGATCGCATCCGGAATGACGATCTTGCCGATGTCATGCCAGGCGGCTGCCTGCACGATGATATCAATGCTGTCCGGTGTGATGCCGTACTCCGGGTAGTTGTTCATGACCAGTGAGGCAAGGATGCGCGTAAATTCACGGATCCGCTGCATATGGAAGCCCGATTCGAGGTGACGGAACTCCACAATGGAACAGATCGCGTCGACGATGTGGTCGTTGTTATCCTTCTGACGCTCGAGCGCTCTGCTCTGCTGCATGATCATGCGTGAAAGGACAGACACGGGATCTGCCCCCGTCGAATCCTTTTTCACGCGTTCCTGGATCTCGATCGCCCTGCGGATATGTCTGAGAACCGAGGACGGATCATAGGGCTTGTGGATGACATCCATCGCACCGAGCTGATAGCATTCCTTTTCCTCATCTGCAGCCTTGGCAGCGACCAGAACAATGACCGGAAGCCCGGGGATCAGCCCCGCCTTGTTCATCTCCTGCAGGATCGTCACGGCACTGACACGGCTCATGACCAGATTGATCAGCACTGCGGAAAGACGCTTGCCGACCTCGGTAACAACCTTGAGCCCTTTTTCACCCGTATCGACATCGAAACACATGAAATGATCCCGCAGACTGTCCTTGAGCAGGTTGCGGCTGCGGCTTGTGTTGTCGATGATCAGCAGATTTCGCTTTCTCTTGTCCATCCTCTGTCACTCCGTTGCTTCGTTATTTATTCAGCCTCCACGGCAAGGATCATCTTCCGGTCTTTCCTGAAGACGATGCCCTTCGGATAACTCATGTCATCCGTCAGCTGCTTGGCCACACCATCGATAGTGATGATCGTCCCGGAATGGGCCACACGCGTCACCCGCGCTGTGGCACCCGTGATCTCCTGCAGTCTCTTTTCCAGAGACTGACGCTCCTCATTCAGATCATTCTCCTCCGTCTCCTTGAGGGAAAGTGCCTGTCCGACCTTGATCTGATTCTGCGTCTTTATGGCATTGTTGGGCATATGCGCCAGACGGTCACGTTCACTGCGGATCAGCGTGAGCTCGGATTCCACACGCGCGAGGTTTTTGAGGCAGATGGAATACTGTGCCGTCAGTTCATTGGTGGCACCCAGCTGAACCAGCGTCCTGCCGCCCGGGCGTCCCAGGATCGCACAGCGGATCCCTTTTTCTGCCTGGATCTCGCCGCCATCGATCGTACCGCGCGCACCGGCCACATTGACCTTGCCTCCGGCGATCAGATCGGAATCCGTACAGTTGTTGGTCCAGATGCTCTTTCGGGCACGGATATCCGTATTTCGGATCGTTGACGCGGTGACGCGTCCGCCGGATTTAATGGTAGAACGTTTCTGCGTTCCCAGGCATCCTCCCACGACGCAGACATTGCCCTCGGCGATCAGATCGGCCCCGTCGATCTTGCCCTGGACGATGATATCGCCGCCCGCCTTGATCACAACATCGTGATGCACATTGCCCTTGACGATCACGCTGCCTACATATTCAAAGTTTTTCTGAGGCCCCTTGGCCTCGTCTATCGTATCCACCTGACGGATCGTGATCTCAAAGTCATTCAGACGGATCTCTCCGGAGAGCGTGGCGCACCAGCTCTTTTTATCCTCCATCATCATGATCCCGCGGCCTTTTAGGATCGGATACTCCTTGCCTTTGATCGCCGGGATCTTTTCACCCAGTACCGTCCGGCCTTCCGTCCCGTATTCGGCTTCATGATACTCCGCGAGCTTCTTGCCGACCGTCACCATCTCATAGAATTTGATCGTTTCGTAATTGAGCGATGAATCCGGCAGCGCTATCGGCTGCGACGGAACAGCCGTATCAAAGAAGTACTCATACCGTCCGTCTTTGCCTGCCTGGGCCGGCAGCCCCTTAGCCACCACCACGCGGCGGTTGTAATGCTTTTTCTCGATCATCTCGGCGATCGCCGTATAATCGATGCCGTAGATCACTTTGCTCCCGGCCAGAAGCTCTGTGACGACCTCCATCGTATACTCTTTGGTCTTGCCGATCTTGTAAGGGAGATACACCTCTGCCTTGAGGCCGTCGGGACTGACTGCGACAAAAGGAATCCCGGACTTCGCCTTCTCCTCGTCGCTCATCTCTTTGTTCTCTACATGTGTAGAGGTATTCACACCCTGCCCAACCGAGGAAAGCGCACTCTGCACATCCTCCTGCTCGCCCTTTTTCTTAAGGACTGCTTCGATCGCGTGTCTGCGCAGGCGCATCTCGCGGGAGGAATACACCATACTGGTGTAATAATTGACGTCTACACCGGCCTCCAGGCCAAGCCGGATCTCGCGCATCTGCTCCGGACGATAGAGGGGCTTTTCGTAGATCTTTGTGTTGACGCGCGCCTCCAGGCCAAGCCGGATCTCACGCATCTGTTTCCAGCTGTATTCGATCGACGCATAATGCGAGACATCCAGGCCCTCCCGGATCCCGATCCGGATCTCTTTGAGGCTCTCTCCGCGATACTGTTTGTTGATGTATTTGATGAATTCCGTCTGATGTGCTTCCAGCGCGTGCCTGATCTCCAAAAGCTGCTCCGCGTCATAACCCTCTTCGGCATAGCTCAGGATGTCGACACCACTCTTTTTCGCCCAGGCCAGTTCCGTGATCACACCGGCCTGATAGCGGTCGTACACATAATCATCCAGAACGATCCCCTCGGCGAGCGCTTCCCGGATCGCACGCATCTTGCGGTACGGCATGTCCGTCTTGGCAAACTTGGAGATATCGACGTTCTGTTCCAGCCCTCTGCGGATCTCCGCCATCTGCATATAGTTATACGCCGGATCCTTGTAAAACATGATCGGTAGATTCTGCGCAAGGCCTTCACGGATCTCCTTCATCTGCTCCGCAAAGTACTCCGGCTTCGCATACTGTGATACGTCCAGTTTCTGCGCAAGACCCTCCCGAATCTGGGCCAGACGGTCCGTGGTGAATCCTTTTTCACGATAGGAAGAAAGATCGAACCCCTGCTCCAGTTCCAGACGATATTCCTCCATCTCCGTCCAGGGCATTTCCGGATCCAGATAATCCGTTACGGAGATCCCGGCCTCCAAACCTCGCTGGATCTCAGCGAGCTGCCAGGAATCAAAGCCCTGCGCCCTGACTTTGTCATAGTCAAGACCGGCCTTTGAAAAGAGCGCCTTGATGTCAGTCGTTGTAGATGCTTGTGCCATGGATACGGTCTTCCCCCGATCATTCCACAATCCCAACAGGCAACAAAAAACCCGGCCATGTGTTCCACACAGCCGGGTATATTTTAACATATAATACTGTGACTGTCAGTAGTTTTCTATGACCGTTTAACCCTTGACTGAACCGAGAGCCACACCGGCCACGATGTACTTCGACATGATCAGGTACACAATGATGACCGGGAAGATGGAGAACGCGATCATGACGTACACCTGGCCCATATCAAACTTCAGCCAGTCTGCGTTACGCAGCTGCGCGATCAGGATCGGCAGTGTCTTCATCTTATCATCTTTGAGGATCAGGGCGGGTGTGAAGTAGTTATTCCAGTTCGAGACGAAGGTGAAGATCGCCTGCACCGCGATGGCCGGCTTCATCAGCGGGAGCACGATCCCGTTAAAGGTCCGGAACTCCCCAGCGCCGTCAATACGGGCCGCCTCAACCAGTGCTAATGGCAAAGCCGATTCCATATACTGCTTCATGTAGAAGAACACAGCCGGAGCTGCGATCGTAGGGATGATCAGAGGCACAAAGGTGTTGGTCAGCTTCAGAGTATCCATGAACTGGATGAAACCAAGCGCCGTCACCTGTGTCGGGATCATCATGATCATCAGGATAAAGGTGAACATGAACTTCTTCAGCTTGAAATCATATACGTGGATCGCATACGCCGTCATCGTGGAGAAATAGGTACTCAATGCAGCAGCCGCCAACGCAACAAACAGACTGTTGAACAGACCGTTCCAGATCGGCAGTGTGCCATTCACCAGATTCGTCCAGTTCTCAAGAAAATGCGTGCTGGGGATCGGTGTAAATCCACGTCCCATTTCATCATTGGATCGTGTGGCATTGATGAACAGCAGGTAAAACCAGAACAGGCACAAAAACGACATCAGGATCAGGACAAAATAGGCAATTGCCCTGCGTACATGTACGCTCGCGCCGCCTTCTTCTTTTCTGTAATCATTATTCATGGCGCGTCCTCCTTAGTCTTCTTTTTTGGTGGTGAACTTGTAAACGATCAGGCTCAGGATACCTGTGATAATGAACAGGAATACCGAAAGCGCCCCGCCCAGTCCGTAGTTTTTACTGGTAGAAATATTGCGGTTCAGGTACATGATCAGGGTCATCGTCGAACGGCCCGGATTACCTGTACCGTTGGTCAGGATCTGCGGTACATCAAACATCTGCAGACCTCCGATCAGCGAGGTGATCATCACATAGACCAGGATCGGCCGCAGCAGCGGCAGGGTGATGCGGAAGAAGACCTGCGTCGCCGTAGCACCGTCAACCTGTGCCGCCTCGAAGAGGGACACATCGATTCCCATCATACCGGCCATCAACAGGATCGTCGTGTTGCCGAACCACATGATGAAATTCATGAATGCCACGATCGCCCGAACGCTGATCATATTATCCATGAATGCGAATTTCGATTGCAGGATCCCTGTCTGCAGCAGGATCGAATTGATCGGTCCGACCTCAGAAAACAGGGTGAAGAACAACATGGCAAATGCGGAAGCCATGATCAGGTTGGGCAGATAGATCACGGTCTTGAAAAACCGCTGACATTTGAGTCTGAGACTCGGATCAGTGAACCATGCGCCCAAAAGGAGTGATACAACGATCTGCGGAATAAACCCAAGCACCCACATGATCAGAGTATTTGACGAATATGTCAGGAGATCACCGTTGGTGATGATCGTCTTGTAGTTTTCAAACCCTTTAAAATTCGGACCGACTTCAAGGATACCGCCGTTCGCGAAATAGTGCTCATAGAAACTGTTCCAGATGGTGGAAACTAACGGAACAAACTGAAATACCAGATAGACAACGATGAATGGGATCAGGAAGATGTATCCCCATTTATTATATCGGACGATCTTGCTGCGTTTTTTCTTTGCCATTCCAACCCCCTGTCTCTTAGCTCACATCTCTACACAGCAGGTAGAGAAAAAGAGTGCCAGTCCGGGTAAACCGGACTGGCACTTCATTAACCCTGAATTAGTGAGTCAGCTCAGGATACTTCTCCTCAACACCCTTGTAGAAGAGGTCAAGAGCCTCCTCATAGGTGGCGTTGCCGTCGAAGTAGTTCTTCATCGCGTTCTGGAATTCTTCGTTGCAGCCCTGATCGTATGCGC
>JAILFA010000131.1 GCA_024687125.1 Lachnospiraceae bacterium | reverse complement strand
AGCCGCCGGAAAGATGAATCCGTCCGTATGCATGGCAACACCTTTGGGGAGATCCTGATGCTCAGCGTACATCCTGTACAGCCGCTTATGTGCATCGCGCCATACCTTTTCACATTCCGTCTCAGACACCCTTGCGGCGAGTTCATCCCGGAACGCCTTTTTGCCCTTCATGGTCTTGATCGTTTTCTTTTTCAGTTCGCTGTTTTCAGTCTGCATCGCAGCTCCTCCTTTTTCTGTACATGACAAAATCACACAATTCGCCGCCGGTACCGAGCGTCTGTGTTCGCGTGAATCCCATTTTCTTCAGTCCTCCATAGGTGTAATTATCACATTCACAGAAGAATCTGCAGCACTCCGGATAACCGACCCGCGTACAGGTATCATGCCATAGACATTTGCGGATATTCAGATACAGCCTGTCTTTTTCTTTACGGCTTTCACATTCCCACTTGTCGCTTTTATCTGTAATGATCTTAAGGAGGTTTTTGAATATCACCCAGAATCCCGGGATCTTCTCCATCCTTGCATACATCTGATGCATCATCGGGCCTGCGACATCACGCACATAATCATCAAGGACAGCATCCGCATTTTGATCATCCTCCTTCAATGCAGCATACAGCGCAACACGAGGCAGGATCGTGTTCTTCATGGTTTTCAGCCTTGAGGATGACGGCTCATCCATGCTTTTGATCCATTTTTCATATTGTTCCTGTGCAGAACGGATATACCGCCGAACCTCAGATGGCTCATAACGGCTCCCCAGGAATGATCCCATCTGTAATATGGATGTATTATATCTGTCAGCGTAATGCTTCCTTTTCAAGAGTTTTATCCATTTTCTCTGTCTATGAGCATAAAAGCAATTCGCCCACATCCATATGAAGATTGTTTTCCATCCGGCATCTATATCAACCTTGTCTGTATATCTGCATTTATTCCCGGGCAATTCCTCAAGAATGATCTCATGATCCCACACGGGAACATACTCATTTCCTTCATGTGTATATATCCCCTCATCCATGCCAAACCGCATGACATGAATGGTATGGGTTCCAAACGGGATAATTCCAAAGAGCCGGAATTTGAAACGTGACGTGCTTCCGGCCTCCCACGCCATGCTATCGGTCCCATTCAGCGGTGTGAATGTTGCATACGGATATGCGATATACTGAAGTGTTCTTAACTTCAACAGTCTGGTAAACACTGTCTTTTTACTTGCCGGAAATATGCTTGTCTTTCTAACGGTTCTCATAAGATTCGTTTCTCCCGGGCTATCTCTTTATATACTCGATCATTCTACGGTATGCCGGTTTTGCTTCCTTAATCTTCTGTAGCCTGAACAGCCTGCGCAGACCTAATAAAACCTTATATTTCAAAGATCTACCCATGATCATCTCCCGTTGCCCAATCATCAAGGAATCTGAGTATTCTCTGAAAGCTGTCCTGTCTCGCCTCCTCGCATTCCTCAGGATATTTCTTTTCCGCAGGAAGCATATGATTCAATGCCCACTTTGCGTAGCCGGTCATTTCATCCAGTCCGTCCGTAAGCGCATGGCTCGCATGCTCATAGATATGTGATTCCACCCGATACGGATACCCGCACTCTTTCAGTACGCCGACCATACGCGGGACCGCTTCATCAGAGGGCCACGCATCATCGTTTTTTGCAGCCAGGAACAACACGTCCGCATGCATGTTTTCTACTCTTATACGCGATTCCTCCGTTACGGGATTATGATCGTAGCCGTATCTCATAAACCGTTTCAGGCCGTATTTCTTATCTTTGACAGCACCGCGGAATATCCTGAGCAGGCCCTGATCAAGCAGAGCCCAAGGTGCGTAGGGGATATCTTTCCCATGCCATGTGTATACCGATCTCCCCAGTCTTTTAAAGCGGTTGGTAGTTCCTTCCATCACATGATCATAGGGAACGACAGGGATGACACAGCTGATCTCCGGAATAAGGGATGCCGCAAGCAGCGTATACCCGGCTCCGGTGGATACGGAAGTCATTGCTATGTGTCTGATATTTTTTTCGGTTCTCAGCCAGTTTACGGCGTTTTCTACATAATCTACAGGAATGGATACGAGTTCTTTCGGAAGCCCTTCCCACATATAAAACCCGAGAACCAGCACATTATATCCCGCTTTTCGCAGGAACCGGCACATGGAAACACTGGTCTTCTCGTCACAGGATGCGCCTCCCGCGGCAATGACAGCCTTCTCCGGTGATACTGATCCCGGATAGTATATCCCGGCAAAGCTATGGTCTTTTACATTACATCGTTCCATGATCACCGTCTGAATCGATCCGGTCATCTTCTATAGTGCACTCCGTATACATCAGCGGGATCGTTGACTGCAGCTGCTTTGTATGCTCTGCTCGGAATCCGTGATCCTGTAGGAACCGGATGTACCCCTGCGCATCCCATTTTGCCTCAAAAGTCACCCCGGCAAAGGAAAGCGCTTTACTGCATAACCCGCTTACCTTCTTCCGGTTATCATGTATGAAATTCGGCGCGATGAGCAGTCCGTCTTTTCTCAGGACCCTTCTGATCTCGGACAGGACCTTTTCCGGCTGCGGGATGATATGCAGGGCATTTGCTATGATGATCACATCAAAACTCTCATCATCGTATGACAGCGCTGAGGCATCGGCCCGTTCAAATACAAGATTTTCCGGAACGATCCCTCTTCTTGCTACAGCCAGCATTTTTTCGGAATAATCTGTAGCCACCATCCTCCCGGCTTCATCGGCCACCTGCTTTGCTATCACCCCGGGGCCGGTTGCCAGTTCAAGTACTTCTTTGTCTCTGATCACAGATCTGATCCGCCTGTAGATCGCATCATATGCTCTTCTGTTTCCGGGTGTTCCTGTAACAAAACCGCTGTAGACCGGTGCGAAACGATCCCAGATATCCCTGCTGTGTGCGCTGAGGATCCTCCTGTCCTCGAGCACCACTTCGCTCTTCCACTCCTTAGGAAGGTTATCAGGTTCATAAACAAGGCCGTACAGCTCCACGCCGTCCGCGAAATGCTGTGTGACCACACATTTCATTCCCAGGTGCTCATATTTGTCTTTCTTGAGTACGGCATCCGTATCAAGGACCACCGGAACCGCCTGTCTGCGTCCTTCCTCAAACGCGATCTCCAGAAGCTTTCGCATAAAGCCTTTTCCCTGGTATTCTTTTCTGACCGCGACCATGCTGACATAGATATGCGGTATCTTCAGTCCGGAAAGGATCGATCCATAGGTTTTCCCGGCATGCATGCAGCCTTTGGCCATTGTGAACAGATGCTTCATGTCCACACGCCCCGGCACGGTCTTTAGAATATCAGCCGCTGAACCAAGGCTCATACCAGCCCCGGGATTACTGAAAGCGATAAATCCCTCATGTTTGTAGCTTGTAGAATAAAGTGAACGCTCTCTGATGGTCATCCGTGCATAGGAACAGATATAGTCGCTTACGGCCTGTCTGTCTTTAGCCAGATAGGCCATGCCGAATTCCGACTCCGCATATTTAAAATCCGCAAAGGCATCGCCTATATCACGGATCTCATCTTCTCTTAAGGAAACGATCTTTACCGCCATCTTAACCCCCTCGTCATTTCCGGTTTTTATTCCTGATCCGTCAGAAATGCATAGAATTGCCTGTGCAGTCTCCTCATCTCATCCGGTGCTTTCATAGAATGCTGATACATAAACCGGTTTCCGAATCCACTGCGAAAAGTGAACCCCATGATCATCGCTGCTATCGTGACCGGAAGGATCAGAAAGATATGCATCTTCACGGGGGATAGCCTGATCCCCTTATCCTTTATCCGCCGAAGGTTCCTTCTGATCCGGTATGCCGTCTTTTTCATCAGAGAATGATCGTTACCGGCATGTTCCGGATCTTTCGATTCATAGTACGCATCAGCGATCGGTACGACCATTCCGAGGTGGCAGATCTGCCAGCCATGCATGTCATTCACCACCTGACAGGGGATATGCGCTTTCCTGAATAACGCCGCCAGTTCTTTCTCACGTCCGTCCTTTTTCCCGATCGTTGTAGGCTGAATGATCCGCGGCGTAAGATCCGCGTCGAGCACAACTTTTTCCAGGCTCCCGCCGGCTCCCGGAAATGCCTGAAGAATGCGTCCGCTCCCGCAGATCTTTTCCCAGTTTTCACAGGTGTCTAAGGAATTAACCATTGTCACAATAGTGGGACTGATATTATCCCTGAGCTCAGCTAGAGCTGTCATCAGCTGGTTTTCCCGGACGGTCAGAAAAATGTAATCATAGCGGTCATTCTCTTCCAGTGCGGATATGACCGTAACATCTACTGCTTTGATTTTTCCGTTTCTTCTGTACAGCAGTCCCTTTGTCTGCAGATCCTCAAGGCGCCTGCCTCTGGCATACACCGTAACATCGATCCCCGCCTCAGAGAGCAATGCCGCATACAGGCTTC
Organism: Lachnospiraceae bacterium; assembly: GCA_024687125.1. Lineage (GTDB taxonomy): Bacteria > Bacillota > Clostridia > Lachnospirales > Lachnospiraceae > Butyrivibrio. The sequence continues at coordinate 24,982 of JAILFA010000131.1, read as the reverse complement.
CTATAACGCCGGCACCGTAGATCAGCACTCTCATGATGATGTAACACTCTCCGTATACATGATCGTCATCGTTGTGACTGCTGCCTCCCCTCTCACAGGATCACTGCGCAAGACTGCAGATCCATGCCGCAAGCGCAGATGCTGTCGGGAATATCACAAGGAGCTTCAGCAGCTGGCTCCGGATGTTATATCCGTATTTCCTGTCCTTATACACGCTTTCGACTTCCGGAAAATAGAACTGGAAAAAGTGAAACTTCATCAGCAGGAAATAGTCAAAACAGACCATGTCGTAGATCTTATAGATATCAAATATCAGCACAAAACGCAGGAAAAACTGCCAGAACGTAAAACCGCTCCTGAAGCCGTCCCAGATGGAGATCACACCCGTGCCCAGGATCATGAGCATGCTGAAGATCATGAGTGTCCATCCGATCGTTTTTGCTCCGTAGAACAGTTCCTGATCTCTTGGCAGAAGTGCTTCCTGTGCTTCCTTTGGCGCCGAGGAGAAAAACCTCTTATCCTGAACAAAGGCCACCGCTGATATCAGCATCAGTGTGATCGACGCGCAGAATACGACTGCCAGAAAAATCGTCAATATCATTTCTTTCTGCCTCTCCTTACCTGCTCTCCTGCTTTCTCGCGGGAACCGCGGGCGTAAGGTTTGTCATGCTCTTCAGTCCCAGCGCGACCGTGGATCCGTTGTGAAGCGTGGCGCTTGTCGCCGGCGACATGACGCCCGCCATGCCAAGACCTATGAGGGCTGTATTAAAACCGACAATGGTCCTGTAGTTGAATCGGATCCGCTTCATCAGGAGCGTACTGATATTTCTGAGTGCAATGATGCTTTCCAGACTGTCGGACCCTATCGTGATGTCCGCGATCTGTCTCGCGATCTCGGCTCCGTCACTGATGGCGATCCCGGCATCCGAAGCGGAAAGAGCCGGCGAGTCATTGATGCCGTCACCGACCATGATCACATGGTGGCCTTCGCTCCTTGCCTGTTCTACATATTTTGCCTTGTCCTCCGGCAGCACCTCGGCATAATACTCGGTAATACCCGCCTGTGCAGCGATCCTGGCGGCTGTTCTCTCACTGTCGCCCGTCATCATGACGATATGCGCAAATCCCTGCTCCCTGAGGCGCTTAACGACGTCAGCCGTTTCCCCGCGCATGGGGTCTTCGATCAGGATGCACGCCGCCAGCTTTCCGTTCTTCGCAAAGTAAAGATGCGAATATTCATCCGGCAGGGAATCAAACAGATCTTTTTTATCCTCCGGGATGGTCACGCCTTCATCCTCAAACAGGAAATGATAGCTCCCTATCACGGCTTTCTCGCCGTCGATCTCAGAGGCGATCCCATGCGCCACGATATACTCGACATGTGTATGGAGTTCATCGTGCAGCAGGCCTTTTTCAAAAGCCGCATCAACAACCGCCCTGGCAACCGAATGCGGAAAATGTTCTTCCAGGCAGGCTGCCTGCCGCAGGAGCTCATCTTCCGTCTCATCGTTAAACGATACGACTCTGACGACCGCAGGCTTTGCCTTTGTGATCGTCCCCGTCTTGTCAAACACGATCGTATCCGCATCTGCCACAGCTTCCAGGAACTTTCCGCCCTTCACTGTGATATCATATTCCGACGCCTCCCGGATCGCCGATAAAACAGATATCGGCATCGCCATCTTAAGCGCGCAGGAATAATCGACCATGAGCACGGATACTGCCTTGGAAATATTGCGGCTGACCGCCCATGTCAGTCCGGATGCGGCAAGCGTGTACGGCACAAGCCTGTCGGCAATTCTCTCCGCCCTGCTCTCCAGGGAGGATTTGAGTTTTTCGGATTCCTCGATCATCCTGACGATCTTGTCAAACCGTCCGCAGCCCTCTGTCTGTGTCACCCTGATGGTCAGGTCGCCCTCTTCTACTACCGTCCCGGCAAAAACGCTCATGCCCGTGCCTTTATGCACAGCCACGGATTCCCCTGTCATGGCCGCCTGATTCACCATGGCTTCTCCTGCGTCCACTTCGCCGTCAAAGGGGATCATATTCCCCATTCTGACGATGACCCTGTCTCCGCATACGATATCCGATGAATCTGTCTGTACCTCTCCGCTGTCTGTAAGCAGCCACACCTTGTCGATATTCAGGGACATCCTTCTGGCGAGGTCATCCACGGAACGTTTGTGCGTCCACTCCTCCAGCGTATCGCCGATCTTAAGGAGGAACATCACGTTCGATGCCGTATTATAGTCACCGGTCAGAATCGCTGAAGTGATCGCCAGTGCATCAAGCACCTCCACCTGCAGATGTCTGTTCCTGAGCGTTTTGACCCCGCGCCAGATATACTTCACCGTTCTGAGCGTATCCAGGATCCTGCGTATCGAAAAAGGCAGGATGATCTGTTTTCCGCAGTGCAGTATCACGGCCGTCGCTATCCTGTCATAATACCTTGCGGAAAGTTCTCTCCCGGAGCATTCAAATACTCTTTCCGGTACCGTAACATCTTCAAAGGAAAAATGCTTCAGGATGTCCAGGATCTCTGACCTGTCGCAGTCATAAACGATCGCGGCATCGGCAGTTCTCTCATATACGCGAACATCCCTGACTTCATCAAAGCTTTTCAGGTAATACTCCAGCGTATCCGCTTCCCGAAAGCTCATGCGCTTCATCGCGAGGTGAACACGTATCCGGTTTTTTATCTCGTGTCTGACTGTGAATTTCATTCTTCCGCGGCTTCTTCCTTAGAGGCTCTCTCTTCATTGATCGCCTTTGCTTCCTCGTAGATGTCCGTACAGTTTTCCTGAAGGGTCGTAACCTGATCAAGCACACTGTCCTTTGCCCGCAGAACGCCTGCCGTGCAATGGGCATATACCTTCTTTGCATCCTTCGATGACAGCAGCTTGATCCCCTCCAGTCCGAACAATGTACCGAGTGCAAACAGTCCTGCTCCTTTAAGCTTCATGACAATGATCTCCTTTCGCGTTTTGTTTTGTTTGGTTTTGGCTTTATTTGGTTTTGGCTTTGACTTTTGATTTGTTTTTACTTTTGTTTTTGCTTTATCTGTATTGCCTTTTGCAGTTAGTTTTCGCTAACTGATTGTCATTTTTTTACTCCGCCACGTACGCGGAGTAGTTCGCCTGACTTTTCATGTTCTGGTTAGCCACCGCTAACCATTGTATATTAACACTTGTTCCAGACAAAATCAATATCCAATTATAGATTTTGGAATTCAAACAATTGAAATGGGCGTAATCGGACACTTTTGTTCGAATACACCCAAACGACCGCATAAATCACGTACGAAATGGGCGTAATCGAATACTTTTGTTTGGATACGCCCACGCGACATCCATAAAACCCACTTTTCATGGGTAAAATCAGCACTTTTCACGGAATACGCCCAAATGACTTCTTCACCCACTAATGAAATGGGCGAAATCAGACATTTTCATCCGATTTCGCCCAAATGATTCCCTCTCCTTGATAATACGGCCTGCACGGCCTTAAAGGGTACTGTTCTATATAGCCGATTTTCCGACTTTCGCGGACTTCTGCGATCCAAAGCCCTTCAGAAGCCTTCAGTCCCCGGCTCTTCGCCTGTCGTTGCCGTCGCGATAGAATTTCCTCTTTTCGTCGTACATCCGGTTGTCCGCCTCACGCCTGCAGGCCCTGTAATCCGGATCTCCGTGCACCGCAAAGGAGTATCCGACCGCCACGTAATAGCCTTTTTCTCTGATCATCGTCCTGAGCCTGTTGACCCGGCTTTCAAAGGATTCTCTGCTGTCATCGTATACATATGCTGCGAATTCATCGCCGCCCATCCGATAGACCTGATCGTGTCCGAAAACCTCTGTCAGGCACAAAGCCACGCCCTTGATCAGCGCGTCTCCGGCCTCGTGTCCGTCGTTGTCGTTCACGGTCTTTAATCCGTTGATATCACACATGACAAAGCCGTACGGGCGCGATGTATCAAGCTTTTCCCGCTCAAACTCCGTGATGGCCCGCCGGTTGCCGACGCCGGTCAGCGAATCATGATAACTGTATTCGACGAGCTTTCTCTGGTAATCCCTGCGCGATACCATCTCCGACAGGAAGAACATGAGCAGCCTGATGATCTCGGAGATCTCCTCCATCATCTCGACGGGAGGGTTGTCCACACCGAAAAATCCGATGTACTCGCCCTCCTGGATCAGGGGGCCCGTGACCAGTGTCCTGATGCCCTGAGGCTTGAGCACGTTGTACATGTTCTCGCTCACGGCGCGGTATTTTTCCAGATCATAGATCAGCACATGGCCGCCCTTTTTGTATTCCTCATACCAGCCATCAACCGTCCCGACATACGGCAGCCCTTTGAGGTTGTCGATCTCCGGCGTGACCCCAGCGGCACAGTACTCATAGGTGTTGTCAAAGGTCCCGTCCTTCATATCCTCAAAGATGTAGGCACGGTCAGCGTGAAGTTCTTCGCACAGATACTCCAGCACCTTATTGATCTTGTGATCCTGATCCATGGAACCCATGATGTACTGCAGCAGATGGTTGACAAAGCGGTCCCTCTCCAGGGAGGTCTTCTCTTTTGACCACCAGTCAAAGATCTGGAACACCATAAAGAAGACAAAGATCACAAGCCCCAGTTTAAACCAGCTCCCGCGGCCGATCGATCCCTTCTGCCCGGCAATATACCTGCTCATATCAATAAATGAGGCGGCGACAAAAACACCGGCTCCGATGTAGAAAAGCTTCATGGAGAAGGATTCCCCCTTCTTTCGGCAGTACAGCTCATTGTCGATCAGCATGATGACCAGCCACAGCAGCTACACGGCATAGGACAGATAGACGAAAACGGCCAGGTTATGCATATCGATTGCGAACGCGTAACTTGCAAACAGGAGCCCGCCGAAGCACAGAACCGTAGTCAGAAAAGACAGATACAGATAGGCGCGTCTTAAGCACTTCGTCTTGGAATAGACAAAATAGATCATCGGAAAACCGGCCAGATGCAGGATTCCGTAAACCATCTCTCTGGACGCATAGGTACTGCCGGTCAGAAGCTGCGGAATGTCCGTATCACACAGGTTCCAGAATCCGAAAAGAATGGCGGACAGTCCCAGTGCCCAGAAAGAGCGCATCATGGAGTTTTTGCGGGACATGCCGAAAAAGAACGCGATCATGACGATGCCGAAGATGATCATCAGAACAGAGAGCGTAAAAGCAACCAGGTTTTGCCTCATCACAGCATAGCGGTACTGTTCCTCGGGACCGTACTGCATTTCATTGATACGGCCGCCGGATCCGTCGGAAAAGACTGCCTCTGCCTCGATGCGTATCACCGCACCTTCATCCTTGGTCCCCAGCCCGATCATGTGATAGGCGATACCGTCTCCGATCCCCGTGTAGTTCTCTCTGGTGTCATAGGAGTAGAGCAGTTTTTCGTCCGCATATAGCTTAAACCGCAGATTGCTCGTAGAAAAATACACCACATCGGACTCCAGCATGGTGTTCGGAAGATTTCTGGATATCGCAAAACTGCCGCCGAAATCTCCTGTAGAGATTTTGCTGACATCCGTGGTTTCTCCGGAATCCAGCTGCCCCCCGCCGTGTAATCACGTTTTTCGGCAGTTATGCCGGCCTGCAGGAACGCAGGCAGATCCGTGTAAAAGAATACATGACACAGAAAAGCGATCAGGATGCCAAAGTAGATGATCAGCGCCGCTTTGATCGGTTTTGTCAGATTCTGTTCTCATAGGCTCCTACTCTTCAAATCCGTTCGGGTTCATCGACTGCCAGCGCCAGGAATCCTCGCACATCTCGCGGATGCCGTACTTTGCTTCCCAGCCGAGTTCCTTTTTCGCCAGATCCGCGGATGCGTAGCACGTGGCGATATCACCCGCACGCCGCGGCTTGATGGAATAAGGGATCTTCTGTCCCGTGACCTCCTCAAAGGTCTTCACGAGTTCCAGAACGCTCACGCCGTGTCCGGTACCGAGATTGTAGATCTTCAGTCCGCAGTTTTCCCTGATCTTCTTCAGGGCACTGACGTGTCCGGCAGCAAGGTCGACCACATGGATATAATCCCGGACACCCGTTCCGTCCGGCGTGTCGTAATCATCGCCGAAAACCCCCAGCTCGGGGAGCTTGCCGACGGCGACCTGCGTGATATAAGGCATCAGATTGTTCGGAATCCCGTTGGGATTCTCACCGATCAGTCCGGACTTGTGGGCACCGATCGGGTTGAAGTAGCGTAGCAGGATCACGTTCCATTCGGGGTCCGCCTTCTGAATATCCGTCAGGATCTGCTCCAGCATCGATTTGGTCCAGCCGTAGGGATTCGTACACGGCTTTTTCGGGCACTCCTCTGTGATCGGCACAAACGCCGGATCACTGTAGACCGTAGCCGAGGAGGAAAAAATGAAATTCTTCACGCCGTGCTTTCTCATCGCATCCACGAGCACGAGCGTCCCCTGCAGATTGTTCTCATAATATTCCCAGGGCTTCTGGACGGATTCCCCGACCGCCTTCAAGCCTGCGAAATGGATGCAGGCATCCACCTGTTCCCTGTCGAGGATGTCACCCACGGCTGCCTGATCGAGCATATCAGCTTCGTAAAACGTGATCTTTTTGCCCGTGATCTGCTCCACACGGTCAATGCTTTTTTTCGAGGAGTTGCTCAGGTTGTCAATGACTGCCACGTCATATCCGTTATCTAAAAGTTCCACGACCGTATGGGATCCGATGAATCCGGCGCCTCCCGTAACCAGTATCTTCATAGTGCCTCCTTTACTCTTCCACGATGAACGTGCTTCGCTGCGGTGTCCTGCCAGTGATCGTTTCGATCGGCCAGTATACATCCTTCGTATTGTCATCCGTAGTGATATCGAGCACCTGGGTCGCCATTCCCTCCGGGACCGTCACGGAAAACACAACCGCATTTCCCCTGCCGCGCATATAATAGTCTCCGGACGCCACCCTGCCCGTTGTATCAGGATTTATCGCTTCAATATGTACCTTGTCGCCGTTCTCGAAAAAGACCACCGCGAGCTCATCAAGTCCTTCAGCGGGCTCCTCGACGTTTTCGAGCAGATATGTCTCAACAACTTCCGGAGGATTGATCATGATGAAGGATACAGCCCCCTCCGGCGCCTCTTCCCGAAATGCCCGCCATTCCCTGTCACGGCGGCTGATCAGATAGCACAGATACTGGAACATCGGACGGTCTACCTGCTCATATTCGACCTCCACGGTCTCAAATTTTTCTTCCTCGCCTTCGATATGCCAGGTGTCAACCGAAAGCGTATTCTCATCAGTAAAGGCAAGGCCGTAGATCTCCGCGGTCGGATCGCTGTAGATCATGTTTCCCCAGAAGTCGTAAACCTCGGTATACGCCGAATACACCGCCGTGGACAGGTCCGTGCCCTGCCAGGTCAGATTGGCTCCGTAAAGCTCGAACGCGAAATTGCCGTAAGGGATGTAGAAAAACTCATAGGCGCCGATATTCGGGTTGATATGGCAGTCCAGGATGATCCAGTCTTCGCCCACCTGGGTGCAGTCCATGATCGCGTTTACAGCGGCGCCCGCGAAATCCTGCAGTTCAAAGGTCACACCGTTATAGGTAAAGGCGGTGCCGGTTTCATTGACGGAGTACTCGGGCTCTCTGTTCCCGAGGTCATAGATATTGTAATAGCTCTGGTTAACCCGGCTGAGCTCACAGATCTTACCTTCCCCGTCCGTCTTGAACTCATAGATCTCCAGCGGATATCCGGAATCCTCGCGGAATCTGTCCTCGATCCGGGAGATGTCAACCCCTGTCTGTACCTCATAACGGGTGATGCCGATGTCCTCAAGCTCACTGAAATATCCGGCCTCATACGCACGGTCGGTGTACTCCTCCATGTCGTCCCAGGTAGTCAGCTGCATCTTCTGTAAAAGGAGAGAGCCGGCGGGATCTTTTTCCCATACCCAGGCATAGAAGGAAGCATCCTTCTCCGGCTGTCTGTCACCATGACCTTCATTTTCCCTGTAGAACAGCCACTGCGGATTCCAGGTCATCTCCTCCATCTCATAGTTTCCGGAAGAATTTGGATTGAGCAGAAACATCGAGGCCCAGGTATCGCCGTTGCCGATCTCGGAGAGATACATATAATCCCTGTCAGCACCGCTCCCGAGATGAAAGATCCCACTGGTGGAAAAATCCATAAAATAGCCGTCAGCATCTGCCTGCGGCATCCAGTCCTTGAAATCCTTAAAGCTCAGGATACATTCATCCGGCTTCTCTCCGGCCGGATAGATCTTGTCAAAGGAGATCTCACCACTGCAGACCGCCTGATCATAAAGGCGTGTCCACTTGCAGGAGCCGTCCTGACCGATCTCCACCTCCACATAGTCATCACCGCTCCAGGGATCGACCATCTTCCAGTCTCCGGCGATCCAAGAGAGGATCTCCTTATCCGAAGAAAGCGCCACCTCTACGACTCCGCCGTCCCCTGCAGGTGCCTCGACCTCTTCAGTCTCCTGCGCAGCATCGTCCGCGGACTCATCGTCCCCGGTCTCTTCTTTCTCTTCTTCCTCAGTGACCTCCGTCTTTTTCTTTTTGGAAGAAGATTTCTCCTCCTCGCCGCAGGCAGCCAGGGAGAAGACCATACAGCCGATCAGGAGTAATGCGAGCAGCCTGTTCTTCATCTTCGGTTCCTCCTATGAGGTAGCGGTGATCAATCAGAGCATATGTGCGCGGATCTCCTCGCCGGAAAGCGGTGAAAGCCAGGCCGGTGCGATATCAAACATCGTTTTGGCACCGCTCATCCCCTCACTGTTCATACGATATGCCGCACGGGCGCAGGCAGTGAGGACAGAGCCGGTGAACTCCGGATTGGAGTCCAGCTTCAGGCTGTACTCGATCACATGCTTCTTATCCCCGGTGGAACCGGAATAGATGACCGAGCCGCCGTGCGGCAGACCCTGGTGTTTTTCCTTCATCTCCTGTGCGGTGATAAAGGTGACGGTCGTGTCGTAGTCCGCGAAATAGTTCGGCATCTCCTTGATCTCTTTCTCGATGCGGGCCTTGTCCGCGTCCTCTGCCGCGACTACATAGCACTCTCTGGTGTGCTTTTCGCGGGTGGTGAGCGTCGGGTTCTCCCCGCGGCGCACACGCTCTACGGCATCCGGAACCGGAACCGTGTACTGTCTGGCATCCAGAACGCCGTCGATGCGCCTGATCGCGTCGGAATGCCCCTGGCTCACGCCGCGTCCCCAGAAGGTATAATCAGAGCCTCCCGGCAGTACACTGTGCGCATACAGACGGCTGAGTGAAAAGAGACCCGGATCCCAGCCGCAGGAGATCACAGCGACCTTGCCCGCGCCCTTCGCCGCGGCATCCACCGCAGCGAAATGCTCCGGGATCCGCGCGTGTGTATCAAAGCTGTCGACAACATTATAACCCGCCGCGTATTTCGGTGTCATCTCCGGCAGATCCGTAGCACTGCCGCCGCAGAGGATCAGAACATCGATGTCCCCCTGCATATGTCCGAGTTCATCCGCGCGGAGCACCTTTGCTCCGGGCGCCGCGATCTGTACACCTGCGGGATCGCGCCGGGTAAAGACAGCGGTAAGCTCCATGTCGGGGCTGCTCTGCACCGCTTTTTCCACACCTTTTCCGAGATTTCCGTATCCGAGAATACCGATCTTCATCATGTGTTCCTCCTGTCTACTTGTGATACAGCTTCGCCGTCTGATATTTCGGCTCGCAGGTAAGGTTTACCTTCAGTTTGCGGCAGGTGTTCTCATCCACCGGCGAAAGGATGACGGTGGAGTGCATCTCGCATCCCGCGAGATTCCCCAGCTGATCGAGGGCGGCCTTGGCCTCCGGGTTCGTGGCTGCCGAGATCGTCAGCGCGATCAGCGTCTCATCGATATGCATATGCGGGTTGTGATTTCCCAGATGCTCCACCTTAAGCTTCTGGATCGGTTCGATGACGGACGGGGCGATCAGCTCCGCCGCGTCGTCCACGCCGGCCAGTACCTTGAGGGCATTGAGGAGCATCGCGGAGCTCGCTCCCATCAGATCCGAAGTCTTGCCTGTGACCACCTGGCCGTCGGGCAGCTCGATCGCCGCTGCCGGCGCACCGGTAAGCTCTGCCTTGAGTCCTGCCGCCGCCACGACCGGACGGTCACCGACGGAAACCTCCGCCTTGTTCATAAGGAGTTCGATCTTGTCGACCGTGCTCTGGTCGCTCTCGCCCTTTCTCAGGGCACAGCGCTCCTTGTAATAGCGGCGCACGATCTCCTGCTTTGCCGCATTGCTGACAGCCTCATCGTCCACGATGCAGTTTCCCGCCATATTGACACCCATATCCGTGGGAGACTTGTACGGGGAATCCCCGTAGATCTCCTTGAACATGGCGTTCAGCACCGGAAAGATCTCGATATCCCGGTTGTAGTTGACCGTTGTCTCGCCGTAGGCCTCCAGGTGGAAATTGTCGATCATGTTGACATCGTTGAGATCCGCAGTCGCCGCCTCGTACGCCAGATTGACGGGGTGCCCCAGCGGGAGATTCCAGATCGGAAAGGTCTCAAACTTGGCATAGCCCGCCTTGACACCGCGTTTGTTCTCATGATAGAGCTGGGACAGACAGACCGCCATCTTTCCGCTTCCGGGACCCGGTGCGGTCACGACGACGAGAGAATGCTTCGTTTCGATGTAATCGTTCTTGCCATAGCCTTCCTCGCTGATGATCAGCGGTACATTGGAAGGATACCCGGGGATCGCATAATGCCGGTAGACCTTGACACCAAGCGTCTCCAGCTTTTTCTGATAGGCAAGGACCGGCGCGCTGCCGTCAAAGCGCGTGAGCACCACACTTCCCACATAGAGTCCGTAGTTGCGGAACGCGTCGATCATCCTCAGGACATCCACATCGTATGTGATCCCGAGGTCGCCGCGGACCTTGTTCTTTTCGATATCGCCCGCGTGAATGGCGATCACGATCTCCACATCCTCCTTGAGCTGGGAGAGCATCGTGATCTTGGAGTCAGGATGAAATCCGGGGAGTACACGCGAGGCATGATAGTCGTCAAAGAGCTTGCCGCCGAATTCCAGGTAGAGCTTACCGCCGAACTTGTTGATCCGCTCGCGGATATGCTCCGACTGCATCGTCAGATATTTGTCATTGTCGAATCCGATCTTCATTCCTGCGTCCTCCTATCGGTATCTGTTTTCTTCTCTGTCTTTAAGCTCCTTCAGGAGTTTTCGATAATTCTCGTAGCGCTCGGCGCAGATACGTCCCTGTTCCACCTCCTGCCGCACCGCGCAGTCCGGTTCCGAATCGTGCATGCAGGTCGCGAAGCGGCATCTGCCGCGAAACTGCTGAAATTCCGCATAAGCCCCGGCCAGTTCCTCCGGGCGGGTATCCGGCAGCATCAGTGCCGTGAATCCCGGGGTATCGATCAGCCAGCTGTCACAGGAGCCTGCGGCCTGGCCGATGCGAAACAGCTCACTGTGTCTGGTCGTATTCTTCCCTCTGGCCAGCTTCCGGCTGAGTTCCCCGGTCTGAGCCTCCGCAGCCGGACAGATGCGGTTGATCAGTGAGGATTTGCCGGCACCCGAAGGTCCCGCGAGCACGGTGGTCTTACCCGCCAGGGCATTCAGCAGAGCATCCGTCCCCTCCCCGGTCTTTACACTGACAAAGAACAGCGGATATCCCGCCTTGCTGTAGACCTCTTCGAGTCGCTCTTTTTCCCCGGGTCCCGCGATATCCACCTTGTTAAAGCAAAGCAGTGCCGGCAGATCCTGCTGCCCCAGCATCAGCAGATAGCGGTCCAGGAGCAGGGTGCTCGGGTCCGGTCTGCACACGGAAAAGAAAAGAAGCGCCTGATCAACGCCGGAAACGGCCGGTCTGATGAGCGCGTTCTTTCTCGGAAGGATCTGTGTCAGGTTGCCCTCACGGTCTTCCTCATGAGTTACTGTAAATTCCGCTGTATCTCCGGGCAACGGCTTCACCTTATCCTTGCGGAAGATCCCTCTGGCACGGCAGGCGTAGATCAGCCCGTCCTCTGTCTCCACATAATAAAACCCGCCGACCCCGCGGACGATCCTGCCCCGCATGGATCAGTTTTCCGGGGTAAAGGTGATGGCCCTGCGCTGTTCCCTCTCCTCAGTCTGAGAAGGGATCACCTTCTCCTCCCCGGTATCCGGATCGATCTCGGTGGAGGACGGAGTCGTCACAGTATAGGTAAGGGTCAGCCAGCCTGTAGGCTGGGAGATGCCCGTAGAGTTGATCTTGATTGGGAAAGCCTCCTCGGTGGCTTCCCGGATAGTTGTACCGTCGCTGGCGATAAGCTGCACATGAACCGGTGTTCCGGACGTATAATCCGGATCCTCCAGCGCGGGTGATTCTATATCCGCTACATAACGCCACGACGTCGTCGTCTCCTCACCGGTGCCGACGGAAAGCTCCAGATCGATCACAGATCCCTCGTCGACCGCGGTGCCGGGCTCCAGCGACTGTCTGCAGATCAGACCTGCCATTGCCTCATCCGCATAGGTGACCTCGTTGACAGTGCCGCGCACCAGATGATTCTCCGCGATCAGGATCTCCGCCTCCTCAAGCGTCAGCCCGACCAGCCTGGGAACCGCGTATTTTTCCAACTGCGTCGATGCGACCAGTGCCGCATTGCCGTCGGCATCCGTCACGACGGAGCCGGTGCTCACCGTCAGCGTGATCGTCGTCCCGTTCTCCGCTCTGGAATTCTCCTTGGGATCCATGGCGATAACGGTATTCTTAGCAGCCGTGGAGGTCGTATCCTCGGCACGCTGCACAGAAAATCCCTTATCCTTGAGCATGACGCTCGCTTCCACATAGGAGTAGCCCAGAACATCCGGGATCAGGATCCCCCCGGTCTCATCTGCATTCTGCTCTGTCTTTTCCTGCTCCGTGCTCGCTTCGCCGGAGGCGGCTTCTTCGCTTTCCGGCTTTCCTGTACTCTCACCGAAAAATCCGAGTCTGTTGCCGACCACCCAGATGACAACAGCACCCACAAACAGGGCTGTGACGATGGCCAGGATCACGACAAGCTTCTCAAATGATGAGCCATCGGACGGACGCCTGGTCTTATTTCGGGATTTCTTTTTTGGTGCGGGCTTCTTGCGCGCTGTCTTGGAACGGTTTCTGGGATCGCGTTCCTCGCTCTCCTGTCTGTGTCTTCTGCTGTTTTCTTCACGAAGTCTGCGTTCGCGTTCCCTGGTCGCCTCGGCATTCAGGCGCATCGTATCGCCGATGCTGCCGGTCTTCCTCGCCGCTTCCTTAAGAGATCTGCGCTCCGACTCGTTCGGCTCTCTGGTCGCGCCGTCCTCATCCGGATTCTGCATGACGACAAAGTCCTCATCCGGCGTAATGAGTGAGCGCTTCAGATCCGTGATCAGCTCTGCCGCGTTCTGATAGCGTCGATCGGGACTCTTCTGACAGCACTTGAGAACGATCTTTTCTACACTGATCGGCGTATCCGGCGCGAAATCTCTCGGTGTCGGCAGTGCTTCCTGGATATGTTTGATGGCAATGGCAACCGTGGTATCCCCGTTAAACGGAACTCTGCCTGTCAGCATCTCAAAGAGCGTAATGCCCAGTGAATAGATATCGGATTTTACATCACTGTATCCGCCGCGGGCCTGCTCGGGGGATGTGTAATGCACGCTCCCCATGACGTTGGAGGTGATCGTGTTGCTGGTAGCAGCCTTGGCGATACCGAAGTCGGTCACCTTGACCTTGCCTTCCTTGGAAACAATGATATTCTGCGGTTTGATATCCCGGTGGATGATATGATTGTTATGGGCGGCCTCCAGACCCATGGCCACCTGGATCGCGATACTGACGGCCTCCTTGACGGTCAGACGCTGCTTCTTTTCGATATACTTCTTGAGCGTGATGCCATCCACCAGTTCCATGACGATGTAATGGATACCGCGCTCCTCGCCGACATCATAGACATTGACGATGTTCTGATGCATGAGTCCGGCCGCCGCCTGCGCTTCGACCCGGAATTTGGACACAAAATTGCTGTTCTCGGCAAATTCCTGCTTGAGAACCTTGACAGCCACAGGCCGGTTCAGCTTGTGGTCGATCGCCTTATATACATCGGACATGCCGCCGGTCCCGATCTTTTCCAGGATCTCATAGCGCTCGCCGATGAGCATTCCCATCTTAACCATAAATCACCTGTCGCCTCCGGCAAACGGCTCAATGAGGACAACGGCGATATTATCCCTGCCCCCATTGTTGTTTGCGGCTTCGATAAGACGTTCCGCTTTGTCAGTGAGTTCCTCGCCCTCTCTCGCGATCGCGAGGATCTCCTCATCGGGAACCATGTTCGTGAGTCCGTCACTGCACATGAGTACCAGATCCCCCGGCATGAGTTCCACATCAAAAAAGTCAACATCCACCGTCTCGGTCGCACCTACGGCCCGGGTTATGATGTTTTTATCCACATGGCGTCTGGCCGTCTCTCTGTCGATCCCGCCCATACGGACCATCTCCTCGACAAGAGAATGATCCCGTGTGATCTGCCGGATCTCATCTCCGCGGAGAAGATAAGCCCTTGAATCACCGACATTTGCCACCTTGAGTTTATTCTCTCCTAGGACAGTCGCACCGACAAAGGTTGTCCCCATGCCAAACAGCCGCTCATCCTCCGCTGCTTTCATGCGCAGCTTCCGGTTGGCGGCGTCAATGGCATCCGACAGGATGATCTCGGGGTTGCGTTCAAAGGAAGACTCGATCTCCTCGATCACAGTCTCCACCGTAAAGCGCGAAGCATAATCCCCCGCTTTGTGTCCGCCCATGCCATCAGCCACGATAAAAACATTGGAAAGATTGCCCACCCGTTTGGGTGTGGCGAACACATAATCCTGATTCAGTTTTCTCTTACGACCAATATCGGTGATCGAATATGTTTTAAGCATACAAAATCATATGATACCATATCGGGCCATGAAATTCAAGGCGCGTTTTGTCCCCCGCACAGCTCGACGATGGCGTCGTAGTCGAATCTCAGCGATGCCTCCTTAAGCTTCCCAAACAGTTCCTTTTCCGTCTGCGGGATCCTGTAATTCTTCATCTCCTCAAAAATGCTTTCCAACAGGTCATAGTCCATGCTTTCCGCTGCTTCCCGAATCTCTTCGTAGACATCCGCCATCATCTGTGCATCCGCCTCCGGCTTATCTGTATCTTCCTCCTCTGTGGAAAAAACAGCAGCCAATGGTGCTTTCAGAGCGCGGAAATCCTTCACAAAGGCATCGTGATGGCTGCGGATATAGTCCAGTTCCTCGGCTTTACCGGCATTTTCCAGTGCCTGCGCCCTCTCGCCGATCTCAGCGGCTCCGATGATCCTGGCCGAGCTTTTGAGCGCATGGACCTTGATCGTATAGTTTTTGATATCCCCGTCGCGATAATACCTTTCGATCTCCTCGATCTTTCCATCCATGGATTCCAGGAAGATCCGGAGAACCGGCAGATAGGCTTCGGGCGAACCGCTGTTCCTGATACCGCCGTCGACATCAAGGAGACCGGTGGCCGCCAGTGCGGTGAGCTCCTTCGGCATCCCGTCATCTTCCGCCGTATCCGCTGTTTCCCTGCGCTCGATCTTATCCTCAGGCAGATATTTCAGCAGCAGATCCTCGAGCTTTTCAGGATCGAGCGGCTTGGTCATATACTCATCAAATCCCTCGGCGAGATATACCTCTCTTGCTCCCGGAATGGCATTTGCCGTCAGACAGACGACCACCGTATCCCGGTTAGGGTTCTTTTCCATCGCCCGCAGCTCATGCAGCGTTTCGATACCGTCCTTGTCAGGCATCATATGATCGAGGAAGATGATGTCATACTTCTTTGCCTTGGTGAGCGCGAGAGCTTCATCGCCTCCGTTTGCCGTATCGATCTGCATCTCCGTCTGCTTGAGCAGGCTTTTGAAGACCATCAGGTTCATCGATGTATCATCGACGGCGAGGATCTCAGCCTGCGGTGCGACAAATTTCTCGTGATAGGTCTTTCTGGCCCCGATCTCCTGATGGTAGTACGTAAAATCGACATCCTCGTGGGCGATATCCGCCGTCTTCGCGTCCACGTTGGAGAAATCGAGGATATCATCCACCAGGGCAAGCAGAGCCTTGCCGGCGCTCTGGATATTCCCGGAATAGGAGGCGATGACCTCGTCACCGCATTCTCTGAGGATCATCTCGTTCATGCCCAGCATTGCGTTGATCGGTGTCCTGATCTCATGGGACATGTTGGCCAGGAACTCGTTTTTGGCCTGCGTGATCCTGTCATTGATCGTCTTTTCGGAGACCAGGGAACTGACCATGGTCTTTTCATAGTAGATACAGTTATCCCGGTGATTGAAGCCGTTGTGGATCGCCGTGGCCATCTGGCGGCAGCTCTCATAACCGCAGCAGGTGCAGTCGATCCTGCGGGATTCCTCTGTGTCCTTGTTCATGGAGAGGAAGATCTGATCCAGCTGCTCTTCACTCGGGATCTCAAAGGCACACTCCGCGGACCGGTCGGTATATCCGCGCAGATAGTCCTCCAGATGCAGGTGCTCAAACTGACGGTTATAGTTCTTAAGGCGTTCCTCCGGGGAGTCGCATCTTGACCACGCGTCCCCGCTCTCTTTCTTCTTGGATTCCTCACGGATATCCAGCAGCGCATACAGCGCATCGTCGGTCTTGGATTTCTCCGGATTGACGGCTGTTCCGCAGATGCAGCCCTTTGCGCAGTTCAGCGCGTCGATGAACAGGAACGGCGTCTTTCTCTCCTTGATCCTGTCCGCGTTCTGATGCATCCATTCATACAGATGCCGCTCTCCTTCGACCTGTCTGATATAGACAGAATCTCCAAGAAACCACCTGACGTTTTCCGCGAGTCCGCCAGGCGTCGGATAATAAGAACCGAGGCCGTACTCGATCTCACTGTGCACGGTGGGACCCTTGATACCGTTGTCCCGTACATATTTCATCAGGTGTTCAAAGGTGACGTTGTACTGAACCAGTCCCGCATTGTGCGGATCCTCGATCTCGAGCTTTTTGGCGATGCAGGGACTGATAAAGGCCAGCTTGTCGGTGATGCCAAGTTCCTTGCGCGCGTAGACCGCCGTGCACATGAGCGGGCTCTGCACCGGGAAGAGCCTCGGCAGAAGCTCCGGCAGATACCTCTCGATATAGGAGACCACCGCGGGACAGGGCTGCGAGATCCCGCCGGCGAAATCATGCTCTTTGATGTAGTTCAGATAGCCCCAGGTGGTGATGTCCGCGCCGAATGACACGCTGATGATCCTGCGGATCCCCATGTTCTTAAGTCCCCCGAGTACACTCTCATACTCCTCAGGGTAGTTGGCCTTGAAAGCCGGCGCGAGCAGAAGAGAGATCGGCTCCCCCTTTGCCAGATCAGTAAAGAACCGCTCCGTATCGTCCTGAAACTCGCGTGCCCCATGAACACATACATCGATACAGCTGCCGCAGGCGACACATTTGGTGCCGTCGACATCGATCCGGGCCTTGCCGTTCTCCTCCTTGGAAACGCATGCCCCGATCGCGCTGCACACCTTGATGCACTTGTTACAGCCGATACAGTTATCGTTGGTAAAAACAATGCTGTTGGTTTTCATAAATCGCCTCGACGTCTTAGACACACTGCCACGTATATCATTATACCGTTCAGAGGGGATTTTTCAAGAAAAAGAAGAAGCATCCCACTCACCGTTTAGACAATGAATGGGATGCCCGATGAACTGTCTCAGAACTGCACTGTCTCCGGCGCATGTGTGAAAGAACTGAAGGTCGCCGTTGCCTCCGTAAAATAGAACACCTCGGTATTGCCGTCATCGGCCGCGTACATCCCCTGCAGAGAGGGATAGGCGTCCAGCATGGACTGCTTTGCTTCGAGCCGCTCATCCTCGACCAGTTTCCCGGCGACGCGCAGCCACTCTCCGTTCTTGAACGCGCAGATCTCCACCCTGGGATTCGCGTGGATCTGCTTCGAGACATCCTTGACCTTGCCAGTCTGGATATAGAGCCTCCCCTCGAAGACGTGGGCCGTGCCGAAAGGACGCACGCGGGGCTGATCGCCATCCACCGTGGCCAGATAATAGACTTCCGCTTCCTTTAAGAATTTTTCTACACGTTCCATTGTTTCCTCCTTTAAAAAACGCCAACGTTCTGCTTGGTTTCCGTCAGTGCCTTTGCCGCTTCGCGGTGACCGTCCTCTCCGAGGATCTGTCCCCACTGATACGGCGTGTTCTGATAGACATAGTAGTTCAGCCAGTTCGTGTACAGGCAGTTGCTGGTGGACCGCCAGGACAGGTTGGGCTTCTTTGCCGGATTGTCTCCGGGATAATAATGTTCAGGGATGTCTATGGCCAGTCCCTTGTCCAGATCTCTGCGGTACTCCTTATCCAGCGTATAGCGGTCATATTCGCTGTGGCCGGTGACAAAGACGTTTTTGCCGTCGTTGGAGACAAGCACGACACTGCCGGCGATCTCCGATTCACCGATGATCGTCAGATCCGGGCAGGCCGCCACCTGCTCCTCATCGAGCGCCGTATACCGGCTGTGCGGCATCATGAACAGATCATCCATACCGCGGGCCAGCGGCACCTTGCGGTTCATCACCCGGTGCCGGTAAACGCCGGAAAGCTTGCGGGAGAGCTGGATCTTGCGGATCCCGTAGTGATAATACAGGCCCGCCTGCGCCCCCCAGCAGATATGATAGGTCGAGGTAACATGGGCCTTGGACCACTCAAACACCTCGCAGAGCTCCTGCCAGTAATCGACCTCCTCGAAGGGCAGCTGCTCGACCGGTGCACCCGTGACGATCAGGCCGTCATAAGTGTTGTTCTTAAGTTCCGTAAAAGGATGGTAAAACCGGTTCAGATGGTTCGGCGACGTATTGGAGGAATGATGCGAGCTCATCTGCATGAAAGAGATATCGATCTGCAGCGGCGTGTTGGAAAGCACGCGCAGAAGATGCAGCTCCGTATCCTCCTTGAGTGGCATCAGATTCAGGATACATACCTGCAGCGGACGGATGTCCTGATGCAGCGCGCGGTTCTCATCCACGACGAAGATATTTTCTCTCTCCAGATTCTCTCTGGCCGGCAGGCCGTTCTTTACTTTGATCGGCATGATTTCCCCCTCTTATCTCTCCTGTTGTCAGTCTTCCTGTGTATCGGTCCGGCACATCGCCCTGAGTTCTTCCTCCGACACGATGCGGATCCCGAGCTGCTGTGCCTTGGTCAGCTTTGATCCGGCAGCCTCTCCCGCGACCAGGAGCGTCGTCTTGGAGCTCACGCTCCCCGTGACCTTGCCGCCATTTCTGCGCACATACTCCTCCGCTTCCTTTCTGCCAAGCGTCGGCAGCGTGCCGGTGATCACTACTGTCTGGCCGGCAAGCGCCTCTCCGGCATCCGCTTCCTCGGCCTTTTTCATGTTGAGTCCCATGAGCCTGAGCTCATCGAGCAGCGTCACATTGCTCTCCCTGTGGAAGAATCCGTACAGATCCTCCGCGGTCGTCTCCCCGATGTCCGGAATGGCGAGGAAGTCCTCGCGTGAAGCCGTCGTCAGATCATAGAGATGGTCGAAATGCCGCATGACTTCACGGGCCGTGGATACACCGACATTGCGGATCGCCAGTCCCGTCAGGAGACGCACGGGATCCGCGGTCTTGGACTTTTCGATCTCGGCGAGCACCTTGTCCGTATTCTTTTCCTTGCCGATGATGCCGGCTTCGATCAGCTCAGCGCGGCGGTCCTTAAGGCGGTAGATATCAGCGATGTTTTTCAGATATCCTGCGCCCACGAGCGCCTCTACGAGCGTCTCCCCGAGCCCCATGATATTCATGGCATCGCGGGAGGTAAAATATGAGATCGTACGCACCAGCTGCGCCGGACAGTCGGGATTGATACAGCGGATATCCGCCGTATCCGCTTCGCGGACAAGCGGTTCTCCGCAGGCTGGACAGTTCTTCGGCGCCGTGAATACCTCCGCAGGTTCCCGGACACAGCCGTTGAGCCTCGGGATGATCTCTCCGCTCTTGTACAGGCGGTACCATCCGCCGATGCCGATCTTCATCTCGGTGATATAGTCCTGGTTGTGGAGCGTGGCCCGCGAAACGCTCGTCCCGCAGAGTCTCGCCGGCTTTCCGGTATCCTTGTCATGGAAGACACCGGTAAAGGTGAGTTTGCCGGTCCGCCCGACATCCGTGATGATCTCGTCCATCTCGACGATCTTTTCCTCCGGCGGATACTTGTAGGCGATATGTCCGGCCGAATACTTGCTCCCCGCGGGGAACTCCGTGCGCCAGGCAGTATGATCGATCTTGACGACCGCACCGTCCAGATCAAAGGGGAGCTCGCCGCGCATCTCGCCGATCTCACGGATCGCGTCAAGAACCTCCATAGCGGTCGTACAGCGCCTGTGGAACACCACCGGCACCCCCGCGCGGGACAGGATGTCCATTGCTCCCGTATGCTCCGCGAGGATCTCCTCCGGGCCGTCCTGAATGTTGAAAATAAACATGGACAGCCCTCGCTCCCTGGTGATCCCGGGATCGAGCTGCCGCAGCGTCCCGGCAGCGAGATTGCGCGGATTTGCCGCAGGCGGTTTTCCGGCCTCCTCCTGCTTTTCATTGTAACGCTCAAACGCCTCGTGGGTCATGTAGACCTCGCCCCTGAGCTCCAGAAGATCATAGGGAAGATCGAGCGTGCGCTTCACATCGGGGATCGTCAGCGCGTTGGCTGTGACATCCTCTCCGATCCTGCCGTCCCCGCGGGTCTCCGCAAGCGTGAGCGCGAGCTCTCCGGCAGTGTTCCTGGCATATCTGAGCGTCATGGAAAGTCCGTCCACCTTGACCTCAACCGAAAAAGCGCACCCCGGATGGCGTTCCTGCACACGGCTCACAAAGGCCGTGACCTCAGCCGTATCAAAGACGTCCTCGATGGAGAGCATCGGCACATTGTGCGTCACCTTGACACCGGCCTCACGTTTGGCGCTGCCGCCGATCTTCTGGGTCGGCGAGTCCGGAGTCACCCACTCAGGATGCTCCTTTTCCGCCTCCTTGAGGTCACGCATCATGGCGTCGTACTCCGCGTCGGAGATCATCGGCGCATCCTCGTTGTAATAGAGCTCCATGTGCCGGTCGATCACTTTTTTCAGTTCATCATATGCCTGTCTGTCCATACCCTGGGCAAATACTCCTATAAAAAGAACCCGCAGCAGGGTGTGTCAGCCATGCTGCGGATATCCCGGTTTCCTGTTACGTATCGGAGCTTATGATGTCATAGCTCCGACCAGTTCATCGATAGCGCCCACGAGACTTCCGATCTCCGGCTTTGTGAGCTGCCTGTCCGCGCCGAGCCGCTCTCCCTTGCGGCGCATCTCCTCATTGATCAGCGAAGAGAAGATGACGACCGGGATATGGTTTGTCGCCTCATCGCTCTTGATCAGCTTGGTGAAGCGGTGTCCGTCCATGATCGGCATCTCGATATCCGTGATGATGCACTGGACGTTTTTGGCAAGCGTTCCGGCATCCGCGCACTCCTTGACAAAGTCATAGGCAAGCTTGCCGTTTTCGAAATGTCTGACATTGGTATAACCCGCCTGATCCAGAGAAGCCACGATCATCTTGTTGAGCATCTTGGAATCCTCGGCAAGAACGATCGGAACCTCATTCCTCGGGCGCGGTCCCATGGCTGTGACATCATCCATCTTCAGACCTGTCGCGGGATTGATGTCTGTCACGAGCTTTTCGAAATCGAGGATGATGATCAGCCGGTCATCGATCTTGATGATACCTGTGGATACGCTGGCCTCCGTATTGGAGATCGCCTCGTTGGGCTTGATGATGTCCGCCCAGGAAACACGATGGATCCCGGACACAAAGTCGACATGGAACGCGATATCCAGCTTGTTGAAGTTCGTCACGATAAACAGACCGCCCGGCTGGGAGGTTCCGCGCTGCAGGCAGTTTCTGAGGTCGATCGCCGTGATCATCACATCACGCGGCATGAAGATGCCCTCTATGCTCGGATGCGCATTGGGTACCGGTGTGACCGGCTGATACTGGATGATCTCTTTGATCTTGGCAACATTGATCCCGTAATAATGCTCATCAACTTTAAACTCAAGCACTTCCAGCTCGTTTGTACCAGAATCCAGCAGAATTTTTGTGTCCATGCCATCCCTCCGTCATCAAGCGGTTGAAACAACCATCTGTACTATTTTACACATTTTCTCCGTTCACGTCAACGGGAAACAGACGCTCTCCGACCCGCTTTACCATCTGGCCGAGCACATCCCCGTTGTGATGGGTACGCTTTTCATAAACAGCCAGGATCAGTGCCCTCTTTTTCAGATCCGGCTTCTCACCCTTCTGAAACGCCAGGAGTTCAAACAGCAGGACCATATTGATGTGGATGGCAGCCTCCACGATCCGCCGGACAAAGGAGTAGTCCTCATAGCTCTCATACCATTCGCGGATCAGTTCATAGGCAAACAGCCGTCTGAACGAGCGCACGCTTCCGGGACCCCCCGGGGCGAAATAGCGTTCGCAGAGATCGTCAAGGAGCTTCTGACCCTCGATCTCTGTCAGTCTGTCAAAGGTTTTGTAATAGGAGCGGCACATCCTGTACAGAACCGGCTCTGTCATCTTGAGATGATCCTCAAAAAAGCAGGTGCTCATCAGTTCATTGAGGAGCATGATGGAAAAAGGAAAGAGCCGAATCCGCTTCAGTCCGGTCTGCGTGGTCTCCAGATAGCGGCTCTGGATCACCGCCGCCTGCCCGGCGAGGGAATAGACCAGTTCATCCAGCCCGGGGATCGTATCGGCGTCGCTGTCAAGGATCTGCCGCATCACATCCTCTCGCTGCCGGACCAGTTCCTCAAGAAACGCGGGATCGTCGTTATCTCCGGCGCGCGGCGTCTCCCACAGTCCTGTCTCCTCTGTCCAGGACAGTCCCAGTTCTTCGCCGCTGTCGCTTTTCAGGAAGATCTCAGCCGCCCTGATGCACGAAATATCAAGCGTGCGCTCGACAAAATCGCCCAGATTGGCCCATTCCCTGGGATAAAGCCGGCATGCCTCCGGGAGACACGCCTCTCCGCGTTTTTTGTGGATCGCGCAGAGCCTGTCGAGATCCAGCAGAGGACACCGCATCATCATCCGGTTAAAGGTCGCCTGCTCCTTTTTCCGTCCCAGCGCCAGCTTCAGGCGCAGGCCGAACAGGCCCTTTTCCCTGCGGAATCTCTTTGCGGCATCATCATCCACCGGGATCAGCCATCCATGACAGCAGTTCATCGGACAGGCTGCTCCGTCGCAGGAAAACTCCGGATAGAAAGAGATCGTACGGATGCGTGTCTTCATAGATCACGGAAATGGAAAGAGCGTCTGCCCTCCGTGTATTCCCCGACACACTGCCCCGCCCCTTCGATCAGATAGCGATAGGTCGTCAGGCCGTCCAGTCCGACCGGCCCGCGGGCATGGAGCTTGCCTGTGGAGATACCGACCTCGGCGCCGAAGCCGTACCGGAATCCGTCGGCAAACCGTGTGGAACAGTTATGATAGACACCGGCGGAATCCACCAGCGCGAAGAATTTTTCTACAGGTTCCCGTTCCCCGGCGATGATCGCATCCGTATGCCGGGAGCCGTACGCGTTGATGTGGCGGATCGCTTCGTCAACGCCGTCCACGAGCTTCAGTGCCAGCGTCAGATCACCGTATTCCGTGTGATAATCGCTGTCGGACAGAGTTTCGCCCTCCACGGCGATGATCCCGGCTACCTCCTTGTCACCGCGGACCGCGACCTGTGCGTCCGCCAGCGCTTTCGCAAGCCTGGGGAGAAACTCCCCGGCGATCGTTCTGGATACGAGTACTGTTTCCACGGCGTTACAGGCAGCCGGATAGGTGGTCTTGGCATCCAGAATCACCCGGACCGCCATCTCCTGATCAGCGGAGGCATCTACATAGATATGACAGATTCCCTCCGCGTGTCCCATCACCGGGATCCGCGTGTGATCCATGATGTAACGCACAAAGGCATTGGAGCCTCTGGGAATGAGCAGATCCACATCCTCGTCGAGCTTCAGGATCTCATCGATCTCCTCGTGAAGAGAGACCTGCATGAGAGCCCCGGCAGGAAGTCCGGCATTCTCCGCCGCCTCCCGGATCACGGAAAACAGTACTCTGCAGGTTTCCTGCGATTCCCGTCCGCCCTTGAGGATTGCACAGTTTCCGCTCTTGATGCAGAGTCCGGAGATCTGCACCATCGCGTCGGGACGGGCCTCAAAGATCACGCCGATCACGCCGATCGGCACCGTGATCCGTGACAGGACAAGGTCCTGATCCATCTCTCTCTTCAGGGTGATCCGGCCCACCGGATCCGGAAGCGAGGCGAGCTGCCTGAGGCCCTCCGTGCAGGCAAGGAGCTTGCCGTCATCAAATTTCAGGCGCTTGATGACAGCCTCTTTGATACCGCTCTTGCCGGCGGCCTCCATATCTTTGGAATTCGCGGCAAAGATCTCATCCCGGCGGGCTTCAAGCGCATCCGCCGCTTTAAGGAGCGCCGCGTTCTTGGTTTCTGTGTCTGTTGCCGCCATTACCGGCGACAGCAGTTTCATGGCATGTACCTGCTCACGGATCGTCATGGGATACCTCCTTGCGCTGAACGCACTCATGTATCGGAAACACTATCATACCGTATCTCGGAAAGAAAAAGCAACCTTCCGGGCTCTCACTTTTTCGGGGGACCCGCCCCGGGACGGCCGTGCATACCGGAGGGAACACCCAGACTGGCCGAGACTGCGTCCGGTGTCAGTTCTTCGCTCTGTCCGCCGGCTTCCAGGGTGTATGTCTTTCCCGGCGCAAGCTCCGGACAGCTCAGGATGACCGACGAAAAGGAGCAGGGCACCTCCCACGCAAGGAGTTCCCTGCCGGAGGCGTCCGACAGCCGCACTGTCCCGGCA